>DATBYO010000009.1:0-27868 GCA_036513655.1 Candidatus Dormiibacterota bacterium
GATCGACGCGGTCGGACACCTGGGCATCAGGAACATCGACATGCCGGTCACATCCGACAAGGTCTGGGCGGCATTGAAAGAAAAGGGCGCGGCCGAGTAACGATGTCACTCGCGGATGACGTGCTGGACCGGGCGGCGGAGTTGCGGCGGCGCGGCGAAACCTTCGTCGTCGCGACCGTCGTCCGGGTCGAGCCCCCCACCTCGGCGCAGGCGGGCGACAAAGCGCTGATCACCGCCGACGGCAAGCTCTGGGGTTGGGTGGGCGGTAGCTGCTCCGAAGGGCTAGTGCGGCGGGAGGCGATGATCGCGATGGGCGACGCCCAGCCCCGACTTGTGAAGATCGCGCCCGACGAGTCGCCCGATCATCTGCCCGGCGTCGTCTCGCATCTCAGCACCTGTCCGAGTGCCGGCAAGCTGGACGTCTTCATCGATCCGCAACTGCCACGACCGCTGCTGCTCGTCGTGGGCGATACGCCGGCGGCGCGCACGCTGCTCAAGCTGGGCGCCACCATCGGGTACAAGACCTGTGCGGTCCAGCCGGGTGCGCTCCCGACCGATTTCCCGGAGGCGGACCAGGTGATCGGCTCGCTCGAGCTCGGGCCCGCGCAACTCAACGCGAGTACGTGGGCCGTGGTCGCCACCATGGGCCACTACGACGAGGATGCGATCGAAGCGCTTCTACGCTATGACGTCGCCTACATCGGATTGATCGCCAGCCGCCGCCGCGCCGCCACCGTTCTCGGCGTCCTTCAGGGGCGAGGTGTTAGTGGCCTGGAACGCGTCCGCCGCGCCGCCGACAGCTCGGTCGGTGGCTCGCAGGAGGAGATTGCCCTGGCGACGCTGGCCGAGATCGCCGCGGAACGCCACGCCGATCAGCGCCGCTACGCGATTCCGTTACCTGAGACCGCCCTCGATCCGATCTGCGGCATGCAGGTCGAGGTAAAGGGCGCGATGCACACGCTCAGGGCCGGGGAGACCCTCCATTACTTTTGCGGCGCCGGCTGCCTCGATGCGTTCAAGATGCGGGAAGGTCAGTCGATCTCACGCTGACCCTCCCGCTATGAGCCCGCCCCGGTATGGAAAGGCGCGCGGTTCGACGGTTAGGCTGATCCGACGATCGGGCGAACCTCGATCGAACCCACGGCGGCCGAGGGAACTTTGGCGGCGTAGGCGATCGCCTCGTCCTGGTTCTTGGCCTCGATGACGTAGAAGCCGATGATCTGTTCGCTGCCCGTGGTGGCCGGGCCGGACGCGGTTTTGGTCGAACCGTTGCGGACCCGGACGGTCGTCGCCGTCTTTGACGGCTGGACCGGGTCGCCGGCCTTGAACATACCGCGCCCGGAGATTTCTTCGTAATAGCGGCCGAAGGCGGCCTCTTGCTGCTGCATCTGGGCGCTATCGGGCGCGGGCATCTTCGATTCGTCGGCGTATAGCAAATACAGATATTTCATATCGTCTCCTCTTATTTACACGCGCGCCTTTCCACGCCGGGGCGCGCTGATGTGTTCTTGGTTAAACCGGTCTGGCCTGGGCGAGAACCTGGTCTCTGGTTACGCCCTCCATGTTGTGAGTCTGCTTGGCGTGCTGCTGGACCCCCGCCACCAGCTTCGCCTCGTCGTCGGTCTGGAGCGACCAGCCGCATTCACATTCGACGCGTTTCTGCATTCCGCACCTCCTCGAGATCGTCGACCCGGGTCTTTAAGATCATCGCTGGACGCCTTTGGCGAATGTTTGGAGGACCATTGCTGCGCATCTACCTGACGGGTGAAGTGGCCGTCGAGCGCGGAGAGAACTTGCTCCGGGAAGGCGATCTGGCCGGCCGCCAGGGGCGCCTGGCGCTCGTCTACCTGGTGGCGGAGCGGGAACGCGCCGTGACCCAGTCCGAGCTCGCCGAGCTGCTGTGGCCGGATGCGCTACCGCCGTCGTGGCCGGTCGCGCTCAGCGCCGTGATCAGCAAGCTCCGTCAGAAGCTGGCCACCATGAGTCTCGACCGCGACCGGATCATCGCCAATGCCTTTCGCTGTTACCAATTCCGGCCACCGGTCGACACCTGGATCGACATCGAGGCGGCGGCCGACGCCGTCCACCAGGCCGAGGGCGCCGTGCTCGCGAACCAGCCGGAGGCGGCGTACGGGCCTTCGCTGATCGCGACGACCATCGCCCGGCGCCCGTTCCTTACCGGTGAGGACGCCGCCTGGGTCGAGGCTCGGCGCGATCGCCTGCGAGATCTCCTGGTTCGAGCCCTCGACTGCCGGGTTGAGGCTCTGCTATGGAACGGAGAGTTGGCCCTGGCGCTGGACCAGGCCCGCGCGGTTGTCGGGCTGGAACCGTACCGCGAGTCCGGATACCGCCGGCTGATGCAGGTTCTCGTCAGGCGAGGAGACCGCGCCGAGGCGGTGCGGGTCTACCAGGATTGCCGCCGGCGTCTGTCCGATGAGCTGGGCGTCTCGCCGTCCGACGAGACGGAATCACTGCTGCGGACCGTGATCGGCTAACGCTCGATCTCGGACCCGACCTCTTCCCGCCCCAGGGCGGCGTCCTTCGAGGACCCGTTGTGTGGGAGCGGTGGCGCGATCACCGGGCGACCGGATGGCGGGCGGCTGAGCCCGGTCGCGGCGTAGATTTCATCCTGATCGAGGGTGTCTTTCTTCAGCAGGGCCTCAACCAGGCGGTCGAGACGATCTCGATTTTCCGTCAGCATCCGGATCGCCTCCTGGTGGCACTCGTCGACGATCCGGCGGACTTCCTCGTCGAGCAGCCTGGCGGTCTCCTCGCTGAATTGCTCGCGGTACCCCGCGCCATCGCCCGGCTGGGTCAGGTTGATCGGTCCTAACTTTGGAGACATTCCCCAGCGCACCACCATCGACCGCGCGACCTGGTTGACCTGCTGAAGGTCGTTCTCCGCGCCGGTCGTCACGGTTCCGTACGCGACTTCCTCCGCCGCGCGTCCGCCGAGGGCCGCGGTGATTCGGCCCCGCAGGTAGCGCTCCGGATAGTTGTAGCGGTCGTCGACGGGCTGGCTATAGGTGACCCCGAGCGAGAGGCCGCGCGGCACGATCGTGACCTTCTTGACGGGGTCCGCTTCCGGAATCAGCAAGCCGAGTAACGCATGCCCGGACTCGTGATAGGCGATCAGGCGGCGCTCGTCGGAGCCAAGCGTGATGGGCCGCCGGAGTCCGAGGACAGACCGTTCGATTGCTTCGTCGAAGTCATCGCGGGTCACCGCGTCGTGGCCCTTGCGCGCGGCGATCAGGGCCGCCTCATTGACGATGTTGCGCAGATCGGCCCCGACCAGGCCGGCGGTTGCCCCGGCGACGTCGGCCAAGTCAACCTCGGGAGCGACGCGCACGTTGCGGGTGTGAATCTTAAGGATCGCCTCACGACCGGCGCGATCGGGTGGCGAGACGGTGACCCGCCGGTCGAAGCGGCCGGGCCGGAGCAGGGCAGGATCCAGGACCTCCGGGCGGTTGGTCGCCGCCAGGACGACGACGTTCTGGTTCGGCGTGAAGCCGTCCATCTCCGTCAGGATCTGATTGAGGGTCTGCTCCCGTTCATCGTTGGCTCCAAAGGTGGCGGACGACGCACGCGAGCGGCCGATGGCATCGAGCTCGTCGATGAAGATGATGCTGGGGGCGGCGGCCTTGGCCTTGGCGAACAGATCCCGAACGCGGGCCGCGCCCACGCCGACAATGGCTTCGACGAACTCCGAAGCGGACAGGCTGAAGAACGGCCGGTTCGATTCACCGGCAACGGCCCGCGCCAGCAAGGTCTTGCCCGTGCCGGGCGGACCGACGAGGAGGACCCCGTGCGGGATCTGTGCCCCGAGCTTCTGGTATTTTTCGGGCGTTTTGAGGAAGTCGACGACCTCGGCGAGGTCTTGCTTGGCCTCATCGATCCCGGCGACGTCGGCAAACGTAGTACGTGGCCCGGAGTCGGCCGTGTAGAGCTTGGCCCGGCTCTGGCCGAAGGCTCCGAGAATGCCGCCCGGCCCCGCCGTCGACATCCGCCGGCTCAGGTAGAGCAGGCCACCGATCAGCAGCAATGCCGGCCCGAAGCTGAGCAGGAGGTTCAGCAGCGGGGATCCTCCCGAGCCCGGCGGCGTCGCCGTGATCGGGACGTTGTGGTCTTCGAGCAGGGTATCGAGCTTGTCGGTCGCGAAGACCGGTCGCTCGGTCTGGAAGAGCGTGCCAGTGGCCGACCCAGAGGTCACGGGTTTCTTGAAGTCACCCTGGATGGAGTTGGCCTGGGCGGTGATGTCCTTGACGTTGTCGGCATTCACCTGCTGGATGAAGGTCGTGTAAGGGACGGTGACGCGTGTCGGGCCGCTCATGAAGACGAACGTGATCAGGTAATTCAGAGCGAGCAAGACGAGGAGGTAGATCCAGAAGCCGCGGCTTCGCCAGAAAGGCGTGGGCGCAGGTGCCTTTCCCTGTCCGGGCAGCACGGGTCGTCGGGTCGGGCTGGAAGCCAAGCAGTTCCCCTCGCTTCCGACTCTACACGCTTGGCAGATGCGCCCGCGAGCGCCTATGAGTTATGATAGCGGCGCTAGATCATGTTTGGAGGTCTTATATGTCACTTACGCATCTGCTGGTCCTGCTCCTGGTGGGCGCCATCGCCGGTCTCATCGGGGAGCGCCTCGTCGCTCGGGGAATGCCCGGTGGCTTGATCGGCGCCATCGTCGCCGGCCTGGTGGGCGCCTGGTTGATGGTCGATGTCCTGCACATCGTTCTCGCTCCGGAACTGTCGCTCGCCGGCATCCCGGTGCTCTCGGCGATCCTCGGCGCCGCGATCGTCGTGCTGCTGTTCAGCCTGGTGGCGGGCGGCAGCTTCGCACGCGGTTCGCGCCGCTTCTAATCGCGCGTTCGTTGCGCGTTGGGCCCGGCCGGCGCAGACGGCCGGGCTCAACAACCGGACCCGGGGGTTGCGATTGGTTATTAAATGGCTCGTTAGAGAGTATTAGAGCGCGTATGCGCGGAAGCGGGTTCGCGCTTGCGTATTCGTATGCAGCGGCCCCAGAATATAGGTTCGGCAGGAAGCGGCCAGAACAGGGGAGCAATCCTGGGAGGTCCAGGAGCGCCAAGGAATGCAACCCATTTTCGTGGTACCCCAATGCAACGACGAAGTATGAGGAGGGAATCAATGCGGAAGTTCAGATCCTTGACGTTGATGGCGGGCACCGGTGCCATCGCCATCATCATGGCGGCGTGCGGTAACTCGACGACGGGAGGCACCTCGGCAAGCGCGACCGTGCCATCGGGGCTCAGCGTGGACTCGTTCAACCAGAGCTTTTCGGCCATGGCCCAGCTGAAGGATCTCCACGCGGCGGGTAAAGGGAAGGTGGGAGTGATCCTCCCCGACACCACCTCATCGACGCGTTACGTCAACTTCGACCTGCCCTACTTGAAGAAAGCCTTCGATAGCGCCGGGTACGCGTCATCGGAGTACAAGATCGACAACGCCCAGGGCAACGACGCCACCGAGCTCGCGCTCGCTCAGGCGGACATCACCGCCGGCGCGACCGTTCTGATCTTTGATCCACTGAACGGCACCGTCGGTGCCTCGATCCAGCAGTACGCGGAGTCTCATGGCGTCAAGACGATCAGCTATGACCGTGCGACGTTCCAGGGAACCAACGTCTACTACGTCAGCTTCGACAACGTCCAGGTCGGCAAGCTGATCGGGCAGGGTTTCATGGACTGCGTCACGGCGTGGAATGTCACCAATCCGCAGGTCTTCACACTCGACGGCGGGGAGAACTCGGACCCGAACGCGGTCTCCTTTGCCCAGGGCTACAACTCGATCGTCTGGGGAAAGACGGACACCCCATTGCCGGCCGGTACCACCAACAGCAAGGGATATACCCTGGTCGGCGACCAGATCGCGGCCAACTGGGTCAACGCCACCGGTGGGACGATCTTCCAGCAGCAGTTCACCGCCCACAAGAACATCAACGCCACCATCGAGGCCAATGATGGGCTCGCGAACGCGGTGATCACCGTCCTCAAGAACTCGAACGTTCCCGCCAAGAAGATCCCCACCACCGGACAGGATGCGACCCCGGATGGAATGGCCAACGTCCTCACGAACTACCAGTGTGGATCCGTCTACAAGGCGGTCTATCTCGAAGCCCAGGACGCGGTCGCCCTGGCGACCATCCTGCGCGCCGGCCAGACGCCTCCGCCCGCGTTGCTCAACGGCACCACCTCGCCCCCGTCAGGGACGGCGGGGACCCAGCAGCCGGCATCGCTGCTGAAGCCGATCTGGGTGACCACGGCGAACATGAAGGACACCGTCATCAAGGACAACTTCGTCGACAAGGCTGCCCTGTGCAGCGCCGCCGGGGCGGCCGCCTGCGCGGCAGCCGGTATCAGCTAGACACAATGGCGCCGCCGCCCTCGGCGGCGGCGCCTCGTCTCATCCCGCGCTAAAGTGAAAGCGTGGCACAGGCGGTAAAGGACTCCCCCGCAGCGGAGCCGCTCCTCAAGCTGCGAGGGATCGAGAAGCACTTTGGCCCGGTCCAAGCCTTGTTTAACGTCGACCTCGACCTGCCGGCTGGGCAGGTCACCGCGCTTTGTGGCGACAACGGGGCGGGGAAGTCCGTCCTGACGAAGTGCATCGCCGGGATCTACCAGGTTGACCACGGCCAGTTCTTCTGGGAAGGGCGCCCGGTTCATATCACGAGCCCGCGCGACGCGGCCCACCTCGGCGTCGAGACGGTCTATCAGGACCTGGCGCTGGCCGACAACCTCGACATCGTGCAGAACATGTTCCTGGGCCGGGAGCGGCTCCGAAACGGCTTCCTCAACGAGGACGACATGGAGCGTTCGGCCAGCCAGACGCTGGCCACCTTGCGGGTCACCACCGTGCGGTCGATCCGCCAGCCGGTCGCATCGCTATCGGGCGGACAGCGCCAGTCGGTGGCGGTTGCCAAGGCCGTGATGTGGAACTCCAAGCTGGTGATGTTGGACGAGCCAACCGCCGCGCTGGGTGTCGTGCAAACGAAGATGGTGCTCGACCTCGTCCGGCGTTTGCGTGATCGCGGCCTGGCCGTGATGATGATCTCGCACAATCTCAACGATGTGTTCGAGGTCGCCGACCGTCTCGCGATCCTGCACCTAGGCCGGATGGTGGCCCAGGATCGCACCTCAACCTTCGACCGGCAGAGCGTGGTCGAGTACATGACGACCGGGGCCTCCGGCCGGCCGGCGCAGCCCGGCAATGGACAAAAGGGGCAGCATGGCACGAGCTGAAGCCCCGGAGGCTCGTCCCGATCCGACTGCGTCCGCCGAGGCTGCTATCGTCAACGTTCCACCAGAGCTCGTTGCCCAATCTCTGGGCGAATGGTTTCGCGCCTGGATGGCCCGGCTGCGCGCCGGCCAGAGTGGTGTGCTTCCGGTGGTCCTGGGGCTCGTACTCATCTCCATCGTTTTCACCGCCATCAGCCCGAACCAACTGTTTCTCTCCGCGGTCAACCTCGTCAACCTGTTTCAGCAGAGTGCCGTGTTCATGGTGCTCGCGATGGCCGAGATCTTCGTCCTGCTGCTCGGTGAGATCGATCTCTCGACCGGCTTCACGGCAGGTGTCGGGGGCGTCATCGCGGTGCAGCTGGTGCAGCCGGTCACCACCAAGTGGCCGTGGTGGGGAGCGATCGTGGCGGCACTGCTGGTCTGCGCCGCGATCGGCCTGGTGCAGGGCACCTTGATCACCCGCCTCCGGCTGTCGTCCCTGATCGTAACGCTGGCCGGCTCGTTAATCCTCAACGGGGCGTTGCTGATTTTGCTCGGACTGGGACCCTTCTCCGGCTATCCGAGCCTCCTCGGACATAACCCCAACATCCTGGCCCTCTACAAGTTGATGTGGGGCACGATCGATCCCGTCGTGAGCTGGATCGGCATGGCGGTGGTCGTGATCGCGATCGGCAGCGTGCTCTGGCTGAGTGACAGCCGCCGACGGCGCAGCGGGCTCGTGGCCCCGCCGGCAAGCCTAACCCTCTTGAAGATTGCCCTGATCGCGGTCGTCTCGGTTGTCGTGGTCGCGATCTGCAACATCAACCGGGCGAACATCGGCACGCTCGAGGGCGTGCCCTGGGTCATCCCTATCGTGCTGGCCGTGTTGGGTGTTTGGATGGTGCTGATCCAGCGAACCAGGTTCGGGCGCTATGTCTACGCGATTGGGGGCAACCCCGAGGCGGCTCGGCGGGCCGGTGTCAACCTGGCGACCATCCGGACCTGGTGCTTCGTTCTCTGTGCCTTCACCGCCGGAATCGGTGGGTTGCTTTACGCCTCCTATCTCGGCGGGATGTCGAACAACTTCAACGGTGGTCAGCTGGTCCTCTACGCAATCGCGGCCGCCGTCATCGGAGGGACAAGCCTCTTCGGTGGAAGGGGCAAGATGCTGCACGGCGTCCTCGGTGGCCTGGTCATCGGAGGCATCTACAACGGCATGTACCTGCTCGCCATCGACGTCAAGTGGCAGTTCATCGTGACCGGTCTGGTCCTCCTCGTCGCAGTGACGATCGATGCCCTCTCCCGCAGGAGCGCAACCTCCGGCAGCGCCGCGCGCGTCTGATCTACCGCGCGTCGTGACGGGCGGTGCTATGCTCGAGACCCAGGAGGTGGGGAAATGATCAACCAGGCACGCGCGGCGGCGATGCTTCCGGCGCAGGATCTCGAACGAGCCAAGGCCTTCTATCGTGACAAGCTGGGCCTGACACCAACGATGGAGAGTCCGGGCGCCATTTTCTATCAGTTGGCGGGTGGTACCGCGTTTGTGGCCTATCCCAGCAGCGGGCAGTCATCCGGGACCTATACGCAGTTGGCTCTCGAAGTGCAGGACTTCGACGGGACGGTCAAAGCCCTCCGGTCCAAGGGTGTGAAGTTCGAAGACTACGACACACCCATGGTCAAAACCGTCGATGGCGTCGCGGAGGCCGGGCCGGGCATGAAGATCGCGTGGTTCAAGGACTCCGAGGGCAACCTGATCGCCGTTGCGCCGCCGGTGCCGGTGCCGGCAGCCAAGGGCGCCTGACCTAACCCTTTCGATCCGGCATCGATGCCGGCGCGAAGGCGCGACGGCCGGCGCGCGAGAGTAGCGCGCCCAGCACCGCCGCCGGCATCGCGAGGTTCACGAGAACCGGCACCGGTCCCCGAATCGCGCCGATGGGGAGCAGCATCAACAGCAGTGAGGTGGCCAGGCTGAGCGCCTCGATGGCGATCACCCATCGGCGGGCCCAGCGCCGTTGCCGCCGAAGGTTACGCGCCAGCCAGAACATGCCGATCGCGATCAGGATCGTCACGAGACTGAGGACCCGAAACCCCGGCTCGACGATGCCGAATGGGATGGCGCTCAGCCCCGCGACCAGCGAGAGACTTGCCTGGGTGACGACCAGGACCGAGGCGATCTCCGGTGCACTGGGCGATGGGGCCTGGTTAGTTCTTGCGGCCGGCGACGTGATGCTCATGCGGTTCTCAACTCCCTTGCAGTTCGCGCTGGACGGTCTTGTCGAGGTCCGCGGCGAACGGTCCATTTTTTCCGTTGTCGACGATCCAGACATGCAGCATCGGCGGCGTCGTGATGCTGGTCGACCCGACCGGACAGGTCCAGAACGGGGTCTCGAAGCTGAATTCGATGCCGAATGGCGAAAAGCAGATGCCCTCGTGCTGATGCCATTGCGTCAGGGGTCCACCTGGGTCGGGCCCCCACTGGCCGGGGCGCTTCATCTGGTACATGGCGCCGATCAGCTGCAGTCCGTGCTTCGTTTGCGCATAGACGAGGGCCTGCGGGTGGTTGGGATCCAGGACGGCATTCGCATTCGCCTTGTTCTCGAAATGGCGGAGTGGGTCGGCGTTCGAGACCGGCCCCGGCTTGTACCCGGCCGCGATCGCCGCCGCCGGATCCTCGTATCGGGCGATGCTGGCTCTGGTTGCGGCCAGAAGTTGCTTGGCGGCATCCTGTTCGGTCGGTGTGGCGACGGCGGAAGCCGGCTGGAGCACGGCGCCGGCGTGAGCGTGCAGCGCGTCAGGATGCGCGAGTCCGCCGACCCAGATCCCAATGGTTGCCCCGACGGTCATCGTGGGAAAGGCGACGGCGCGCCAGATGGGGCGCGGCCAGGTGCGCCGTCCCGGCTGAGCCAGCCGCATCACCAGGCCGAGGGCAACCAGCTCGATCAGCTTGCAGGCGATGCCGACCTGGTCGGGAGTCTCCCAACCCGCGATCACCCAGACGATGTAGGCGAGGATGGTCGCCACCAGCCAGAGGATCGCCGGCCGGCGCCACCATCTGCTGACGAAGGCCGCGATGCCCAGGACGATGAATCCGACCCCGTCGATGACAAAGAGCAGCGCGGTGATGCCCTCGTGCCCGGGGACGAGCGCCAGGTGAAGGCCGCCGCTGAGCAGCATCAGCGCGGCCGCCAGCTTTGTGATCGCCGGGGCGGCGGCGTAGGCGTCGAAGAGCCGAATCGCCCAGCCAATGCGGCGACCGGCCAGCCAACGCAGAACGCGGACGGACAACCAGAGAACGACGACGAGGACGATGGCGGCGCTCAAGGCGCCCGCGTGGTCGGTGGCGATGTCGTACACGCATCGACCGTATCCGGCCGCGATAAGACCGACGTAAGAAGTTACGTGGCGAGGGGGAAGGTGATGGTAAACGTCGCGCCGGGACCGTCATTGTTGCGCGCGGTCACCGTGCCGTGGTGCTCCTCGACGATCCAGCGAGCGATGGAGAGGCCTAGGCCGGCCCCGTTATTCGAACGTGCCGGGTCCGCCTGGTAGAAGCGTTCGAAGATTCGATCCAGGTCGGCAGGCGAGATGCCGGCGCCATCGTCCGCCACCGTGAGCAACACCGTCGAGTCGTGCTGCCGCAGGCCCAGTTCCACAGAACCACCCGGCCCGGTGAACTTCACGGCATTGTCGACCAGGATCCAGAGCAACTGGAGGATCGCGTCCTGGTCGCCCTCGATCGTCGCGTCGGTCAGTCCCACGTTCCGGAAGGTTCGATCCCCGTGTGTCGTTTGCGCCTGCCGGCAAACGGCTTCGATGAGCGGGCGCAGCGATATGCGTGCCAGGTCGAGGTGCTGTCCCGCATCGGCCTGGGCCAGCGTCAGCAGGTGCTCGACCAGCCGGCTCATCCGCTCGCTTTCGCTCGCGATGTCCCGGGCGGCGGCCGCGCGCACCTCCTCGGGGACCGCGGGACCGTGCGCCAGTAACTCGGCATTGCCCCGGATCGTTGTCAGGGGCGTCCGCAGCTCGTGCGAGGCATCAGCGACGAAGCGGCGCTGCGCCTCGAGGGCGAGAGTCAGCTGCCGGTTGGCGGCCTCAACCTGGTCCAGCATCCCGTTGAAGCTCTCGCTGAGGACGCCGATCTCGTCTCTTCGTTTCGCGGGAGGGAGTCGTCGCTTCAAATCGCGCGTTCGGGCGATCGAGTCTGCGGTTTCGACCACAGATTTGAGCGGCCGGAGGGCTCGTCCGGCGATCAGCCAGCTGGCAAGAAAGGCCGCCAGCAGGGTCGGGACCGACGAGATGATGAGGAAGCCTCGGATGCCCTTGCGGTTCTCGGTTTGGATGCTGGTCGGCTGGCCGGCGACCACGAACCCGCGGAGGCCAAGGTCGGTGCGGGTCCAGGGCCTGGCATAGAGGCGCAGCTGCGGGGACCCGGGCGTGTCCACCGTCGCGATCGCGCCGCTCGTGGCGGCGGCATCGAGCAGGGACGCCGGCACGGTCGGGGCCGCGCTTCCGACGCGACCGGTGCTCGACAGCACCACACCGGACGAGGTCAACACTTCCGTGAACGGGTCGGTCCGGTGCTGCAGGTCTTCCGCGCCGCTCAACGACGGCGTCGTCGCGCCGTTGAGCTCGCCCGGCGGAGCCGTGCTGACCGAGGTCAAGGCATCGGCGGCACGTTGTTTCAGCGCCTCGTCCTGCGCATTCGGCTGGCTGTTCGCGGCCAGCTCGTAAACGAGCCAGCCGAAGGCGAGCAGCGTCAACGCCACCAGCGCCGCGCCGAACAACGCCAGTCGCAGGCGGAATGACACGTCAGGCCTCGCGCAAGCTGTAGCCGAAACCTCGGACCGTCTGGATCAGTGGCGGCTCGCCATCGCCGTCCAGCTTGGCGCGAAGGTAGCCGACGTAGACCGCCACCACGTTGTCGTCGGTATCCTCGCCGGCCCATACGGCTCCAAGCAGCTGATCACGCGTCAGCACCTGGCGAGGGTGTCGCAGGAAGTGTGCAAGCAGCGTGAACTCACGGGCGGTGAGCGGGATCAGCCGATGGCCGCGGCGGACCTCGCGGGTTTCGATTTCCAGCCGCAGATCCGCAAACTGGAGGACGGTGGCGGGCGGGGGCATGCGGCGCAGCAGCGCCCGGACCCGGGCCAGGAGCTCCGCGTACGCGAAGGGCTTGACGAGGTAGTCGTCGGCGCCTGTGTCGAGCCCGCGGACGCGGTCGGGCGTACCGCTGCGGGCGGTCAGCATCAGGATCGGCAGGTTCCCGTTCGCCCGCAGCTGCCGGCATACCTCCAATCCATCGACGCCGGGCATCATCAGGTCGAGCACCACCAGGTCGGGCCGGTGTGCGCGGGCCTGTTCCAGCGCCTGCGCGCCGCCGAGCGCCACCTCGACCTCGTAGCCCTCCGGCCGGAGGACGCGCTGGACGGTGGTCGCGACCATCGGGTCGTCATCGACCACCAGGATGCGTCGGGCGGCCGCGCTCACGTCCATATATCGTCCTCGCTCTTTGTAAGGATGCTGTAAGGGTCCGGGCTGGCGAAGTTCGAGCCGCGATTGGTTGACATCGACTGGTCGAGGTGGTATAGTCGCAATCGACTAACCGATGAAGGCTAATACCGGACTTCCGAGGACGCCGCTGGCGCTCGCCGTCATGAATCTCCTGATGGAGCAACCCATGCATCCGTACGAGATGAAATCGAAGATGAAGGAACGCGGCCACGACCAGGTGGTCAAGATCAAGGGAGGCTCGATCTATGACACCGTGGAGCGGCTCGAGCAGGGCGGCTTCATCAAGTCTCAGGAGACGAGCCGTGAGGGGCGCCGGCCGGAACGCACGGTGTACGCGATCACTGAAGCCGGTCGGGAGGAGATCAAGGACTGGCTTCGCGAGCTGGTTTCCGACCCGGTCCACGAGTACCCGCAGTTCGCCGCCGCGCTGGCATTCGTGGGCGGGCTCGCCAAAGAAGAGGTCGTCCGCCTGCTCCAGCTACGGACCGTTGGCCTAGAGGCCCGGATCGCAGCCGTCGGCACCCAACTGAAGACGTTGACCACTGACCTGCGCCTTCCGCGGCTCTTCGTGCTGGAAGGGGAGTACGGGCTTGCGATGGATCGGGCCGAATTGGAATGGGTGCGCGGGACGATCCGGGAAATCCAGGCGGGAAAGCTGTGGATCACGCACGACCAGATGAGGGCCTATCAAGAGTCGGTTGAAGCGGCCAAAGGAGGTGAGGTCGGATGAATAACAACGACCTCCGGCGAAGTGTTCTGACCACTCCGTCAGAGGTCGTGTTCCTCGAGTTGGTCCCACAAGGGGGCCTGGTACTCAAGGGCGCGCAATCCCGAGTATAACCAGGCTCCCGCTGCGCAACAAGGAAGGAGCTTTATAACCCGTGTCGAAAACCATTTTGAAAGATCAAGCGACCGTGGCCGAGCCGGGCCACGACATCACCGGCTTCGTAACCTCGAAAGACGGCACCAGCATCGGGTATCGTCAGCTCGGCCAGGGCCCGGGTGTGATCGTGCTCCACGGGGCCATGGAGTCCGGCTTAAGCCATCTGCAACTCGCCGAGGCGCTGGCATCTGGCCTCACCGTCTACTTGCCCGACCGCCGTGGCCGCGGCCTGAGTGGCCCGTACGGCAAAGACCATGGCATCGAGAAGGACGTCGAAGATATGAATGCGCTGCTGACCAAGACGGGTGCCCATTTTGTTTTCGGCGTCAGCTCGGGCGCGATAATCTGCCTCGAAGCCGCACTCACCCTCCCCGCCATCCAGAAGGCGGCAATCTTTGAACCGCCGCTGATGGTCAACGGCCCTGCGCCGTGGGCCTGGTTGACGCGCTTCGACCAGGAGATCGCACAGGGCAAGGTCGCCGCGGCGATGATCACCGGAATGAAAGGCGCGCAGATGGGGCCGCCGATGCTCAATGCCATGCCCCGCTGGCTGCTGGAGCGGCTGACCACGATGATGATGGCCAGCGAGGATAAGAAGGCCGGCCGCGATGACGTCACGATGCGGATGCTCGCTCCGACACTGCACTATGATTTTCAACTCGTGATCGAGGAACATGGGGCGCTAGAGCGCTTCAGGGCTCTGCGCGCCGATGTCCTGTTGCTCGGCGGTAGCAAGAGCCCGGCCTATTTGAAAGCAGCCGTCGACGCTCTCGAGAAGGTCTTGCCACGTGTGAGGCGCGTCGAGTTTCCGGGACTCGGCCATGAGGCCTCGGGCAATCGTGATCGACGCGGACAGCCGGAACGGGTGGCGGCGGAACTGCGCCGATTCTTTGTCTAGCAAAATTTGTTCATAGAGGTTCGAAGCCATGACTGAAAATCGTCGATCGGCAGCGCCCTGGCTGGCGCTGGCCGTGCTCGCACTGGGTCTCTTCATGACCCTGCTCGACCTGACCATCGTCAACGTTGCAATTCCATCCATCGTCGACGATCTGCACGCGTCGCTCGATCAGATCCTCTGGGTGCTCAACGGCTACAGCCTGGTCTACGCGGTGCTGCTGATCACGTCGGGACGTCTGGGCGACATCTTCGGTCCGCGCAACATGTTCATGGCCGGCGTGGTGATCTTCACCGCGGCCTCGGCGCTCAGCGGTCTCGCCCAGGACCCAACGCAGCTGATCCTCGCCCGCGGCGCCCAGGGTCTTGGGGCGGCCATCCTTGCCCCTCAAGGGTTGCCGATCATGACCACGATCTTTCCACCGGATCGGCGGGGCGGCGTCTTCGCCATCTACGGCGGGCTGGCCGGGCTGGCGGTGCTGGCGGGTCCGATCGTCGGCGGTTTCATCGTCACCAACTTCGGGTGGCGCTGGATCTTCTACGTCAACCTGCCGGTCGGCTTGATCATCGTGGCGCTGGCGCTGGCGCTCGTGCCCGATCTGCGTCCGGGCCGCCGGCACCGCCTCGACCTCGCTGGTGTGGCGCTGGCAACGGCCGGCCTCTTCGGCGTCGTCTTCGGTTTGATCGAGGGGCAGCGCTACAACTGGGGGAGCGTTTGGTCGGGCATCACGATCCCCGAGATCATTGGCGCCGGTGTCGTTGTGCTGGCGCTCTTCTTGATCATCCAGTGGCGCCGGCAGGACCGTGAGCCACTGCTGCCGTTCGCGGTCTTCAAGGATCGGAACTACACGGTCATGACGCTCGTGTTGATGGCGATGGGCTTCGCCATGGTCGGCGTCTTCCTGCCCATCACCATCTATTTCCAATCCGTGCTCGGGCTGAGCGCCTTCGACGCGGGCATCGCGACCGCGCCCATGCCGCTGGTCATGATGCTGTTCTCGGGTGTCGTGGCTCCGCTGGCCGCTCGCTTTGGCAAATACATCCTGATGGCCGGGCTGACCCTGTTCGCGATCGGCATGGCCTATATCGCCTGGCGGGTGCAGGTGGACGCCAATCGCTGGAGCTTCGTTCCGGGGTTGGTTCTCGGTGGCCTGGGCCTCGCGGGTGTCTGGACGCCCGTCTACAGCCTGGCCACCCGTGACCTGCAACCACGGCTGGCAGGCGTCGCGTCCGGCGTGCTGAGCACGGTGCAAGAACTCGGCACCGTGATCGGGAGTGCCGCCATCGGCGCGGTGCTGCAGAACCAGCTTGCGACCGGCCTGCGCGATCATGCGGTCGGCTACTCGTCGCAGCTGCCCGACCAGTTTCGCTCCCGCTTCGTCGATGGGTTCAGCCAGGCGGCCAGCCAGGGTCTTCAGGTGGGGCGCGGCCAGACGGGTGGCAGCCTACAGCTACCGGCGGGCATCCCAGCGCAAATCGTGGGACAGCTGCAGCGCCTGGCGCATGCCGTCTTCACCCAGTCGTTCGTCGATGCCATGCGCCCGAGCATGGCGCTGGCGGTCGTCGTCGTACTGGTCGCGGCGGTCGGCGTCCTCGGCGTCCGCGCGCGTGCGGTGAAGGCCGCGCCGCAGGCCGGTGCGCACACCTACCAGGAAGCGGCGCCCGTCGCCTAAGAACGGGGAGCGCCGCCGGGTGGCGCTCCCTTCATCGCCGCTGGACCTGTCGAGCCGCGCCGTTATAAATCGGGATGCAGCAGTTCGCAACCGACCCTCGGCCCGAGCCGTCGACCGCGACGAGGATTCGAGGCTGGCGCGCGCGTGGCGTCGAGGCGCCTCTCCGGGCCGTGATGCAACCGGGCGAGCGACTGCTGGTCTGCGCCGCGGTCAGATTTCCGGGTAGACCTGCCGACCAGCGCCTCTGGCTGACTGACTCCCGCTTCCTGTTCACCCGGACGGAAGGTCCATTCAACAGAGTCGTCATAAGCGTTCCGCTTCGCAAATCGACGCTGACAATTGAAAGCACTACGGCTTTCTGCCTCCATCTCGGATGGATGGACGAGTCGGGGCAGCCCCGCGCCGTGTCGTTTCGGTCGGAGTCGTGGAAGGACAGCCTCCGGCAGGGCGCCGCGGGCGGGGTCGCGGGTGGCGCGGCCCAGGGTGCCGTCGGTGCCATCATCGGCGTTGCCGTGGGTGCTGCGATCACCCACGCCGCCGGGGCTGGCAACATACCCGCCCAAGATCAGCGACTCTATCGTGCCCTCGTCGACGCGTGTAAGGCCCCGACGACCGCGCGCCCCAACGACCTAACCAACGCTGCCGGGAAGCCGCTGGCCGGGAGGTTGCTCCTCGTCGTTCCGCTCAGCCTGTTTGCGGTGGCACTCCTCGCCGCCGCGGTCTACGCATTCTCTAGCTTTCAAACCAAACAGGCCTACGAGGCGGCACCGGTTTGTGGACCCGCGACCATTCCGGACTGCCGGCTGGAGCAAACGGCCATCGTCACGAGTTATCGGAGTGCCAACGGCAAGTACGCCTTTTGCGATCTGTCGATGAGCCGGCCCGACGGGTCGACTGTGACCGCCGACCTTCATACGGTTGACATCTGCGCCTCGCGCCCGGAAGGGGAGACCATAGTCCTCGAGTACTGGCGGGGTTCGACGACAGCGGTGATTCCTCCTGGCGGGCGGGCACAGGAGACTTCTGACAACCCCGAATACAACTGGCGATTCGGTTACGTGATCACCGGGTTGCTCATCCTGCTCTGGCTGATCTTCGGCATCGCGGCGGTGGTGACCCTGCCTGCAGGGTTCGCACGCCGGGCCCTGTTGCGGGCCAGCGCGCGGTCGGTCGGCTACCCGGACTGACTTCCAGTCGCGATTGCGCTGTCGGCGATTGCGCTGGTCGCCACGCTGTTCATGCCCGGCATCCCATTGCGAGCGCGGCAGGCGCGGCGTCCCGCCGCTAGCCGTGAGGCGCCGGACTCAGCGGAAGCCGCCGAGCCGAACGTGGCCGTCGGCTGAACTCGTTCACCCACACGGGACGTGGTGGGGGAGTGGCAGAATGCAGGCAGGACTTGCTGCCAGAACAGGAGGGGATCGGGATGGCACGCACAATTGCGACGTACGGTCGCGTTATCGGGGGCGGCGCGATTATGGTCGCCGCACTGTTTGCCTGGCTTCCGCTGGAGGCAGCGGCTGCCGATCTTCGGCAGGGTAATGACGTTACGGTTGGTCCCAGCGAAACCGTCAACGACGACATCTACGCGGGGGCGGGCACGATCAGCATCCAGGGAACCGTCAACGGGAACGTCATCGCGGGCGGCGGGACGATCACCGTATCTGGAAACGTCACCCGAGATCTCATCGTCGGCGGCGGGACCATCAACGTGACCGGTCGGGTCGGCGGTAGCATCATCGCGGGCGGCGGCAACCTGACGCTGAACGGGCAGGTGGCGCAAGACATCGTCGTCACCGGGGGGATGATCGACATTGGGTCCGGCGGCAGCATCGGCCGCGATCTCGTGATCGCCGGTGGCACGGCGACGGTCGCGGCGCCGGTCACCCGACGGGTCCAGATGTCAGCGGGCAGCCTCACGCTGCGAAGTCACGTCGGCGGCGACGTCCATGGAAACGTCGACCGTCTCAAGCTCGATGGCGCGCAGATCGCCGGCAACCTCGACTACACCAGCAACAACCAGGTCGAGATGGTCAACGGCGCGCAAGTCACCGGGACGGTAACGCGGCATACGCCGACGGACCAGAGCCGGAACGTGGGCGGCGGTTTCGTCGGCTGGCTGCGGGCCCTGATTGGCATCGTCGCGCTCGGCCTGCTGTTGATCCTCCTGCTCCCTGGCGTCGGCACCCGCGCGATCGATGTCCTGCGAGCCGAGCCCTGGGCGAGCCTCGGAATCGGAGCGGCGATCCTCGTGATCACGCCAATCGTCGCCCTGATCGTGTTTATCATTGGGATCTTCATCGGCGGCTGGTGGCTCGGGTTACTGCTCATCCCGCTCTGGATCCTGGCGCTGGCCGTAGGCTACGTCGTTTCGGGCTTCCTGCTCGGGCGGCTGATCTTTGCGCGACTGGGCTGGGGTAGGTATCACGACATCCTGGCGCTGCTGGCCGGGCTCTTCGTGCTGGCGGTCGTCGGAATCATTCCGGTGCTCGGCTGGCTCGTCGGCCTCGTGGCGCTCGTCTTCGGCACCGGGGCTCTGGCGCTGGCGGTGAGCCGGCGTGCGCGGATGCGGCCAGCCGCGCAGTAGCGCGTTGACATTCGCCTAGGGGTTGGCGGGGCGGGGTAGGACGCCGAGCAGCTCGAAACCGTAGTCCAGGACCTTGGGCATCTCGGCGTAGGCGGTGCCGTTTGGTGCGCCGAGCAAAACTCCCAGGAGACGGTGGCCACCGCGGCTCGAGGTCGTGATCAAGCAGCCCAGCGCCTCCTCAGTCCAACCCGTTTTCAATCCGTACGCGCCCGGATACGTGTGCAACAGCTTGTTCAGGTTGACAAGCGTATAGGCCTTGTGGGTCGCCGTCGCCGGGATCGTCATCGCGGGTGTGGCGGCGATTCCGACCAGGCCCGGGTAGTGCCGTTCGAGATAGGTCGCCGCGATTGCCAGATCGTAGGCCGACGAATACTGGCCGGAGGCGCTCAGGCCAGTTGGGTTCGTGAAGTGCGTCGTGCGCAGGCCGAGGCGGGCCGCCCTGGCGTTCATGTCGCCGATGAACGTCGCACGTGATGTCACCGCCGTCGCGAGTGTTTCGGCGGCGTCATTTCCGGAGTTCAGGAAAACGCCATACAAGAGATCTCGCACGGTTAGCCGTTCTCCCGCTGTCAGGCCCATGAATGTGGAGTCCGCCGGCAGCTGGCTGATCGATGCGGGCACCGTGACCACGGTGTTCATGCTCATCAGGTCGCTCGCGACCATGGCGGTAAAGATCTTCGTGAGGCTGGCTGGCGCTCGGGCGACGCGCGCGTTCGATTGCCAGAGAAAGCGGCCGGTATCGAGGTTCACGAGAGCCACCTCCGGCGCATCGATCACCGGCGTCGGGATGGGCCGCGCGGTGGCAGCCGTTGGCGTGGGGGGTGTCCGGATTGGTGCGGCCGCCGGCGGGGGTGACGGTGTCGGGGTCGGCGTGGCTGCGTCGAGGACCTCCAATCGCTCCGGCCGGAGGTGCTGGTCGGGGGAAGCGACCGCAGCGACCAGCGAAGCGGCCGGAGCCGCCGACCGGCTCGCCGGCTGCGCGGCCGCCGAGCGAAGCGCGCTGCCGAGCACGCCCGTCGCCACGAACACGGTCGCCAATCGGACCCAGGCGCGGGACATACAGGTCAGGCAGCCTAGCGCATACGGCGGCAGAAAACAAGATCGAGGCCCCCTACAATGTTGCTCGCGCCGGGATGACGGAATAGGTAGACGTTGGCGACTTAAAATCGCCTGCCCGTAAGGGCGTCAGGGTTCGAGTCCCTGTCCCGGCACCAGCCTCGGCGGTGAGTAGTATGGCGCTCATGCTCGAAGCTCTTGAGCTGATCCTCGGCATTGGGGTCGTGGCCTACGTCCTCAACGACGTGTTTCAGAGTGTCGTCGTGCCGAGGCCGACGCCGGCCCGCTACCGAATCACGCGCTGGGTGGTCCGGCCTGGCTGGCGGGCCTGGCGGGCGATGGGGCTGCGCACCAGCTCAGCCGGGGAGCGAGAGCGAATGCTGGGAATGTTCGCCCCGCTGGTCGTGGTCGTCCTGTTGGTGCTGTGGTTGAGCGGTCTAGTGCTCGGATTCGGCGTGGTCTATTTTGCGCTGGGCGCGCAACTGCACCCAATGGTACGGGACTTTCCCACCGCCCTCTACTTTGCGGGAACGTCGGTGCTGACGATCGGCTTCGGCGACTTCGTGGCGACCTCGGGAGTGACTCGCTTGCTGGCCCTGGTTGCCGGCGGATCGGGATTGGGCACGATCGCGCTGGCGATCAGTTTCCTGTTTTCGCTCTACGGGTCGTTCCAGCGGCGCGAGATCCTGGTGGTCACCCTCGACGCCCGTGCGGGAGCTCCGCCTTCCGGCGTCAGCCTGCTCGAGACCATGGCCAAGCTCGGGATGGAGGACGACCTGCCGAAGCTATTCGGCGAATGGGAGAAATGGGCCGCCGAAGTGCTCGACAGTCACCTGGCGTATCCGGTGCTCGCCTATTTCCGCTCGTCACACGACAACGAGTCCTGGATCAGCGCGCTCGGGGCGATCCTCGATGGGACGACGCTGGTCCTCACGACCGTGGTCGATGGGCCGCGCGGTCCCGCCAAGATGATGTTTGCGATGGGGACCCACCTGGTAGAGGACCTGGGCCGCTTTTTCCGCACCCAAGGCGATCACGAGGTGGGTGTCGAACGCTACGAGTTCGACCAGGCTCGCGAGCGGCTGTCCGCCGCCGGCTGGTCCCTGCTCGGGCCAGAGGAGTCGTGGGCGGCCTTCTCACGGTTGCGCGCCCAGTACGCGGGGCAGCTCAACAACATGGCGAAATGGTGGGCCGCCCCACCCACGCAGTGGATCGGTGATCGCTCGTTTGTGCGCTTTCCACGACAGCGGCATCAGGAGGTGCCTGCCCAGGCCGCGTCCCGGTAGGCGCGACGGGTCAGGCGGCGAAGGCCTGCGGCCGTTCGCCACGCAGACGCAGAAAGAAGGCCGTCGCCAGCGTGTAGGGCAGCAGCAGGCGGACTTCGAAATCCGGCGGGCGGCGAGCGATCCCCGCGAAGAGCTCGGGCAACTGGGACCGTTCCATCGTTTCGGTGATCCGCTGGATGGCGAACGCGTCGGACGCGCGGATCCGCGCGCTGGTACCGTCCCATACCGTCTTGCCATCTTCGAGCTGCCGCCACTCGGCGAGCAGCACCCCCTGGGCCGCGCTGAGCGCCAGCGCCTGGTTCAAGCGCGGCTGGCCCTCGGGCGTGAACGCCATGCCACGCGAGCGCGCCAGCGACAGGCTCTTCTGCACCGCCGCTTCGATGAACGGCCACGACTCCGCGTCCGCGGCCGCGTGAGCCAGGAGATCGGGGGCCTCGATGATGCGCCGGGTCCTTCCCAGCGCAAAGCCGTCGAGCTGGCTGCGAACCGTGGAGCTCAGTTGCAGATGAGCGAGCGGGGGGGCCCGCAGGCTGAAAAGCTCGATCACGGGTTCTGGGAAGACGATCACCGGGTCATCCGCGGGGGGCGGCAGCTCTTTGTGCTGCACCGTCGGCCGCCACTTCGGCTCCTGCCGGCCCCGCTGCCGGGAGCGGAGCTTGAAGAGCCCGGCCTGGTGCCTGCCGATCAGCACGGCCGCGGTGACCCCGGCGGCCATTACCACGATCGTGGGCAGGGCGCCAAACCGGAGCAGGGTGGCTACGGAGAGCACGACCGTCGCGGCGAGGATGAGGGGGCGACGAAACCGGCCCATGTCTCCGAATACAACGCGAAGTGGCCCGATCCCGTGCAGTCGAGACGGGGCTAGTTGAGGTTCCTGAAAAGGGTCGCGATGCCCTGGCCGCCGCCGATGCACATCGTCACGATGCCCCACTCGGCCTGCCGGCGCTTCAGCTCGTAGGCCAGCTTGACGGTCAAGATTGCGCCGGTGGCGCCGACCGGATGCCCGAGGGCGATCGCGCCTCCGTTCGGGTTGACTTTTTCGGGATCGATCTCCAGTTCCCGAATAACCGCGACGGCTTGCGCGGCAAAGGCCTCGTTCAGCTCCATCAGGTCGATGTCGTTGATCGTCATCCGGACTTTCTTGAGCAAGTTCTGCACGGCGAAGATCGGGGCGACGCCCATGATCTCGGGAGCGATCCCGGCGACGGCGTCGGCGACCCACTCCAGCTGCGGCCGGACACCGAGCTCGCCGGCCTTCGCCCGGGTCATCAGGACGACAGCGGCGCCCGCGTCGTTGATGCCCGACGAGTTGCCAGCCGTCACGCTGCCGCCGTCACGAAACGCCGGCTTCAGCCGGCCGAGAGACTCGATCGTCGTGCCGGGCCGAGGATGCTCGTCGACGTCCGCGATGAGCGGATCGCCCTTCTTCTGTGCGATCGCGATCGGCACGATCTGGTCTTTGAAGCGACCCTCGGCGATGGCGGCGGCCGCCCGGCGCTGGCTCTCGGCCGCGAATTTGTCCTGTGCCTCGCGAGAAACGCCGTAGCGATCGGCAACTTTCTCGGCGGTGCATCCCATCTGGTAGCGGCCGAACGGGTCCGTCACCAGCGACAGCGTCCCGTCGATCAGCTGGGCCTCGCCAAGTCGCCATCCAACCTGCGAGCGCGGCAGCAGGTACGGCTGAATCGACATGTTCTCGTTGCCGCCGGCGACGACGACGTGCGCCTCGCCGGTGCGCAACTCCTGGACCGCGCTGTTGATCGCCTGCAGCCCCGACCCGCACAGCCGGTTCACGTTGAACGCCGTGGTTTTCTCCGGTAGGCCGGCCTTGAGCGTCGCGAGCCGCGCGTTGAAGGCGTCCTCGCCCACCTGGCCGACACAGCCTAGGATGACCTCGTCGACGACGTCGGGCGAGATGCCGGCTCGGTCCACCGCGGCCCGGATCGCATTCGCACCGAGATCGGAGGTCGGCGTGTCTTTGAAGGCGCCGGCGAACTTGCCGATCGCGGTCCGGACGCCCCCTGCGACGACGATGCCCTCTCCGTTCGACGCCACGCGCTAAATTCTAGGCGCTGCGGCGCTAGACTCCGGGGCCGGGTTGGCTGCCGCTGCCCGCGCCGGATGGCCCGGCATAGCTCGAGTCCGCTCCGCGACGCGTGATCCGCTGCGCTGACTGCTGCGCCTTCGAGATGCCACGTTCGACCTGGGGTCGCGCCGAGTCGACCACGCCCTGGGCCTGGTCCAGCACCGGCTGCACCTGACCGCGGACCTGGTCCAGCCGGTCGGAAAGCTCCTCGCGCATCTCGCGCCCGGGCTTTGGCGCGTACAGCAAGGCCACGGCCCCGCCGATGATCATTCCGTGCACGATGCCTCGCAAATATCCCATTACTTCCTCCTTGGTGGCGGGCGCCCCGCCCACGGCTGTCCGGGTGCCCATCTTAGCACCCCGAGGTGATTTTAGTTATATCGTTGATATCAAAATATTTCGTGGAGCAGGCCGGCTATCAGGCGCCCGATAGCTCGACACGGGTTGCCACACGTGCCATCGGCGTGAGGGCGCGGGCCACGAGGGCGGCGCCGCGCACCGCGAGATCGATGGCGGCGCGGAGCACGACGGCGGCGACGCAACAGAACCCATAGAGAAACGTTTCAGGGATGCGCGCCCGGAGGAAGGGCACGCCGGCCGCCAGGCCGGCGATCAGGATGCCGGCTGTGCAGAGCGAGGCGCCCAGCTCGACGGCTCGAGCCTTCAACCACAGACTGACAGTCATGACTGTAACAAAAGATATAGACCACTTATCAGCAAAAGTCAACGCAAACGGAGATCTTAATCTTGATGTCGCCGTGATCGATGCGAGTTTGCGACGGCGCATCAGTCGGGCGCGGGTCGGGCATCTGGCGACATCGGACGGTTTCACGCCGTCCGTCGTGCCGGTGTGCTTTGTCTTGCTGGGGGAAACGCTGTATCAGGCCATTGACGGCAAGCCCAAGTCAGTCAACCCCGGTCAATTGCGCCGCGTCAAAAACGTGCGGGCCAATCCGAGGGCGGCGCTGTTGATCGATCACTATGTCGAAGATTGGCGCCGCTTATGGTTCGTGCTGCTTTTGGGGCGGGCGCGGGTCATCGACCATGGCCCCGAGCATCAGCGGGCCATCGTCGCCTTGCGAAGGAAATACCGGCAGTACCGGACGACCGTGCCACTCCCGCCGGACGCGCTCGTCATCGCGATAGATGTACGGCGGCTACGGCATTGGCGAGCCAGCTCACCCGGCCCTGGCCGCGCGGGCCCGCCGGGTCGACTGGCGCGAAGGTCCGGATCGAAACGATCCCGGTCGACGGGTCGCCGTATCGATCGCTAAATTTCACCGTGTCGGCGAACCAGGGATCGTTGATCTGGATTCCGCCATCCGTCGTGTAGCCGACCAGCAGCACAAAATGCTGGTTGCCGCCCAGTCGGACTTCAGCCACCACGGGCCTTCCGGCGTCGAGCTCACCGTCGATCACGCCCAGGTCGGGACCGATCCAGCCGGAGAACGCCACGCGTCCATTGGAGTAGCGCGTGACGGCGTCCCAGATGAGCTGGTCGTCGTAGGCATAGCCACCGTTCCCCGTCAGCCAGGCATTGAAGGCGCCCGGGTCGGTGTTCATACCGTAGTACCGCAGCATCATGGTGACCGACGTAATCGCGCAGCCCGCTGAGCCGATCGTGTCCGTCGCGGAGCTACCGAGCGGGGCCCCCGCCCAGGCGCCGTCTTGCTGACCCATGACGGCGATGCTCATCGAGCTGTCGGCCGAGGCCACGACCGGGCCGCCTAGGGCGGACGCCACGGCGATGGCGGCGGCGACCGCGGCCACGCGAAGATTGAGCAAAGCGTGCCCATCTTGGGTGGCGTTCTGGACTCAAGCAAACGCGCACGATGACCCAAGGTGGCCGAGCGGGCTGGTCCCAAATACGGGAGGCGCCCATGGGGAGAAAACGCCGGCAATCCCGTTCCGGGCAACGACCGCTGTAACGGCTTCTGGACGCTCAGTCCCCGCCCGTATTCAGTACGGGTAAAGAAAAAAACAAGAATGGCGCGCGAAAGACCCATCGATCGTGGGGGGTTTTCGGCGCCGCAGGCCTAGGCGGCTGGCTTCAGCGAGGCGGCCCGGCGGGCCTTGGCGCGCTCGATTCGCTTTTCTTTCGCGGCGCGACCGCGCCGGACGTGCGGCTTCATCGCCGGTACAACCAAGCGGCACGCCACGACTTGCGCTGGATGCCGCGCCAGGATCAATTCGGGGCCCGATTGCGATCCCCAGACGGCTGCGGTCCAATTCAATTAGGGATTGTTAACATGGGGTTGCGCACATGAGTGACCCGCGGCCAATCGGCGTCTTCGACTCGGGCGTCGGCGGGCTCACCGTTCTGCGCGAGCTGCAGGCGCAGCTGCCCCATGAATCGACGATTTATTTCGCCGATCTCGGCCACTTTCCCTACGGTCCGCGCTACCAGGCCCAGGTCCGTCACTTCGCCCTGAATATCATCCGGTTTCTCGAGAAGCTCGACGTCAAGCTGGTCGTGATCGCCTGCAATACGGCCACCGCCGCGGCGCTCAATACGGCACGCGAGGTCTTCGACATCCCGATCATCGGCGTCATCACGCCGGGGGCCGAGGCTGCCGTCGCGGCCACGAAGAACAAGCGCATCGGCGTGATCTCGACCGAAGGCACGCTCCAAAGCCAGGAATACCTGCATGCGATCCGTGAGGCGAATCCAACCATCGGCGTCCTGCCGAAGGCCGCTCCCCAGCTGGTGGACCTGGTCGAATCCGGCAAGTCCGATGCCCCTGAAACGGAGGCAGTCCTCCGTGAGGCGCTGCGGGACATTCTCGACTACCATGCCGATACGCTGATCCTCGGCTGCACCCACTATCCACTGCTCAAGCCATTGATCAGCAAGATTGCCGGCAACGGCATGACCGTCGTCGACTCGGCCGAGACCACGGCGGCCCGGGTTAAGCGGGTGCTGGCCAAGAACGGACTCGAGTCGGCTGAGAGCGAGACCGCGCGGCATCAAATCTATGTCACGGGATCGGCTGACCGGTTCACCGACACCGCGCGGATCCTGTTCGGGCAGGACCTACCACCGATCACGAACGTCCGGTTGGAGCTCGTCGAAGCCATCAGCGGCCGGGAGGGGGCGGCGTGAGCGCCACCATGACGGGTACGGACTTCATCACGCCCATTCGTACCGAGTTGGAGGACTTCGAGCAGCGTCTGCACGGCACCGTTCGGGCCGACCTGGGCCCGGTCGCAGACGCGATGGAGCAGATTCTCGATGCCGGCGGAAAGCGACTCCGGCCGGCGCTGGTCTTCCTGGCAGCCGGCCTCGGCCGGCCAACCCGGATGGATGACGTGTACCGCGCGGCGATGGCGATCGAGTTCATTCACAACGCCACGCTGATCCACGATGACCTGATCGATGGGGCGCCCACCCGCCGGGGCCTTCGGACGATCCACGAAACGCTGGGCCCGAATCCGGCGATCATCATTGGCGACTACTACTTCGCCAAGGGTGCGAACTTGATGTCGCAGATCGGCAATACGAGCATCGACGCGCTGCTCTCACAGACCGTGATGACGATCTGCTTTGGCGAGATGCTCCAACTGACCAGCCAGCGCCGCTACGACCAATCGCTGGACGACTATTACGCCAAAATCGAGCGAAAGACGGCGGTGCTCCTCGCTGCCTCGACGTTTTGCGGCGCGGTGCTCGGTGGGCTCGACGAGGCGCAGGTCGAGGCCGTGCGGAGCTTTGGCCGCCTGCTCGGGATGTCGTTCCAGATTGCCGACGACGTGCTGGACTATCTTGCAACCGAACAGGAAGTGGGCAAGCCGGTCGGCAACGACCTGAAGCAAGGGACGGTGACTCTGCCTCTGATGCTCGCTCGGCACGACCCGTCGCTCGACGGGCAACTCGACGCCGTGCTCTCGAAGCCGGTGCTCGACGACGCCGACTATGCCCAGGTCGTCCGGATCGTCCGAGGCTCGCGCGCCATCGACGAGTCGTACGCCTATGCCAAGACGTTCGGCGACAAGGCCCGCGCCGAGCTCCAGGCGTTCCCACCCTCGGCCCACCGCGACGCGCTCGAGTCACTGACCTACTACGTCGTCGGCCGCCGCAGCTAGTCTCCGTCGCCCTAGCTAGCTGGTAGGTTGGCCTTCAGTGAGATTCCGTCTCGCGACGCGAGGGAGCACGCTCGCGATGATCCAGGCCCAGCTGGCGGCGGACGCGCTCGCCCGCCGCTATCCGGCGCACGAGTTCGTGCTCGCTCCGCTGACGACGCATGGCGATCGTCACCCGTCGATGCGTCTCACGGAATCACCCCGCGAGGGCGTTTTCGTGAAGGAGCTGGAGCAGGCGCTTCTCGACGGACAGGCGGACCTGGCCGTCCATTCGGCGAAGGACCTGCCGACGCTGCCGACGCCGGGGCTGACGCTGGCGGCCTTCCTGCCGCGGGCCGACGCCCGGGATGCGCTGATCGCCAGACCGCCCGCGACGCTGGCCAAGCTTGAGCGCGGGGCGCGGATCGGCACCGGCAGCCCGCGGCGCGCCGCGCAAATTGCCGCGGTTCGGCCCGACCTGCAGGCGGTCGAGATTCGAGGCAACGTCGACACTCGGCTTCGCCGACTGGCCGATGGTGCGGTCGACGGATTGATCCTCGCGGCGGCCGGCCTGGAACGGCTCGGCCGGCTCGGCGAGGCCCACGAGCTG
>DATBYO010000010.1:0-8160 GCA_036513655.1 Candidatus Dormiibacterota bacterium
CCGTCGACCTGGCTTTACCCAGAGACGATCATCCTGTTTGCGGCGGTCATCGTCGGTGGCCGAGGTAACAACGTCGGCGCCATCCTTGGCGCCTTGCTTGTGCCGGTCGGGTTCGAGGAGGTCACGCGGTTACTTGGGGGGCTGAACATCGGCCCGCCGAATCTTATTCCGGCGCTCGAATGGGTCTGCATCGGCCTCTTGATCCTCGGCTTCCTGTGGTTCCGGCCAAAGGGAGTGGTTCCCGAGACGCGGCGCGTGTTTCCCGGCGCGCCGGCTGCCCCGGACGAAACGCGATGGGTGCTGGGAAAACGTGCCGGTTAGCGAGCCAATCCTGACCGCGCGCGACATCCATCGGCATTTCGAGGGCATGCACGCGGTCGACGGGGTCTCGATCGAGGTGATGCCCGGTCGGATTACGGGTCTGATCGGGCCGAATGGCGCCGGCAAGTCGACGCTACTGGCGGTCCTGGCCGGAACGCTTCCCCCATCGTCGGGAAGCATCGTCTTTCAAGGCGAGGACATCACTCGCATGCCGGCGTATCAACGGGCGCGGCGCGGCCTGGTGCGAACGTTCCAGCTGCCGTCGGAGTTCGCTCAGCTGACCGTGCTCGAGAACCTGCTGGTCGCAGCCCCGGACAACCGCGGCGAGTCCTTGCTGGGCGCATTGCTCGGCAAGCGCTACTGGCTGCCGGACGAAGAGCGCCTGGTGGCGCAGGCGCGCGGCCTGCTGAAGCGCTTCGGCCTGACGGCCAAGGAGTCGGACTATGCCGGCACCCTGAGCGGAGGCCAGAAGCGGCTGGTCGAAATCATGCGGGCGCTGATGCTCCACCCCCGATTGCTGCTCCTCGACGAGCCGATGTCGGGCGTGCATCCGTCCATCGTCGACGAGATCGCCGGCTACCTCGAGCGGTTGCATGACGAAGGGCTCACCATCCTGATGGTCGAACACGAGCTGCACATGGTGGAGCGGCTCTGCGACCCCGTCATCGTGATGGCGCAGGGCAAGGTGATCGGACAGGGCGGCATGGCGATGCTACGCAAGCAGCCCGAGATCGTCGAGGCTTACCTTGTCGGCTAGCGGCGCGTTGCAGGCCCAGGACCATGGCGCCGTCCCAAACTCCCGGCCGGTTCCCGAGCTGCGGGCCGAACGCGTGACCTCGGGCTACGGCGGCGTCCCGGTCGTGCGCGACGTTTCGATCGCGGTCGGCCCTGGCGAGATCGTCGCCATCATCGGGCCGAACGGGGCCGGCAAGAGCACGCTGCTCAAGAGTCTGGTGGGCATCCTCCGCATCACGGATGGGCGGGTCTGGCTGGGGTCCACCGACGTCACCAACCACGCCCCCGAGGAATTTGCCCGCCGGGGTGTCGGCTATGTCCCGCAAGTCAACGATATCTTCGAGCCGCTCACGGTGGTGGAAAACCTGGAGATGGGCGGGTATCTGCTGAAGCGCGACCAGATCAGGGGCCGGATCGACGAGGTGATGGCTGTCTTCCCGGCGCTTCCGCCAATGCTGAAGCGCCGCGCCGACAAGTTGAGTGGGGGCGAGCGCAAGATGCTCGCGATCGCCAGAGTCCTGATGCTGGATCCGAAGGTCCTGATCCTCGACGAACCCACCGCGAACCTCTCACCGAAGCTGGCGGACACCCTGTTACGCGACCACGTCCGTCGATTGGCGAATCTTGGGAAAGCGGTCTTACTGGTTGAGCAGCGGGCACGCGCAGCGATGGAGGTCGCGACATGGACGATCGTCCTGGTCTCCGGCTCCACCAGGCTGGAAGGTCGCCCGGGCGAACTCCTCGGGCGCCAGGATTTCGAGGGATTGTTTTTGGGAGCCGCCACCCGGCATCGTCCGGCGGGCGACTCGGAGGAGGTAAAGAACCCATGAAGTTGTTGATGTTCCGGGATGGCAACGAGCGACGCCTGGGGGTAATCCGCGATGGTTCGTCGGAGGACGTGATCGACGTCAGCAAGCTGGCCCAAGGCAACGGTTCGTCCGGCGCGCCGGTCGACGTTCTGGCGTTGATCCACGGTGGTGAGGATGCGCTGCAGCGATTGCGCGCTCTTGTGTCCTCGGTTAAAGGGTCGGAGCGCACGCCAATCATGCGCCAGCTGAAGGATCTCCGCGTGCTTTCGCCGCTGGACCCGCCGACCGGCAACGTGCTGGCCATCGGCCGCAACTACGAAAAGCATGCGGCCGAGAGTGCCCGGGCCTGGGGCGAGAACGTCAAGCCGCCAACCGTCTTCACCAAGGCGCAGACCTCGATCACCGGGCCGTATGACGACATCCGTATCGACCCGGCCATCAGCGACAAGATCGATTGGGAGGTGGAGCTGGGCGTCGTCATCGGCAAGCGCGGCGTCAACATCACCGCCGACGACGCGATGAGTCACGTCTTCGGGTACACCGTCGTCAACGACATCAGCGCCCGGGACATCCAGAACGGTTGGGGAGGCCAATTCTTCAAAGGCAAGAGCCTCGACGCCTCATCGCCGGTCGGCCCCTGGGTGGTGACCGCCGATGAGATCCCGGAAGTCCAGAACCTGCGCGTCTCACTGCGCGTCAATGGTGAAACGAAGCAGGATGGCAACACGGGGGACATGATCAATTCGGTTCAACGACTGATCGTGTGGCTTTCCGTGGGCATGACGCTGATGCCGGGCGCATTGATCGCGACCGGGACGCCGGATGGCGTCGGTTTCGCGCGCACGCCGCCGGAGTACCTCAAGCCCGGTGACGTGCTCGAGACCGAAGTGGAACGCATCGGCGTCCTGCGTAATCGGATGGTGGGGGCTGCCGTCGCCGCCGGTCGTTAGCCCGACCTCGCCTCCGCCAGGGTCGGCGTTGCTCGAGGCGGCGCATCGATTTGGCACACCCGCCTACGTGACTGATGTCGCGACGCTTACGCGCGCAGCGGGGGAGATCACCGATGCCTTCCCGGATCCCTGGCTGCGGCAATACTCCCTGAAGGCCAACGACGTCCCGGGCATCGTCCGCCACATCGGGACTCTGGGCTTCGGCGCGAACGTCGTGTCGGGAGGAGAATGGTCGCTGGCCGTGGAGGCCGGGATTCCCAATGGGCAAATCACGCTGGAAGGGGTAGGGAAGAGCGATGCGGACCTGCGCCGCGCTGTTGGTGCCGTGGTCGCCGGTGAGCCACTTCGTTGGGTCGCCATCGAGTCGGCTGAGGAGGCCGCCGTCCTGGCCAGTCTGACGACCGAATCGGGCCTCGACGCCGGGGGCAGGGCGGCGCGGCTCGACGTACTGGTGCGGCTGAACCCGGGGGTCGAACCGGAGACGAGCCAGGCGCTGGCGGTCGGATCCGGCTCGAGCAAGTTCGGCCTTCGCGAGAGCGAACTGGAGGCCGCGATCGCCGCCGGCGGCGGCCCGCGGAGCCCCATTCGTTGGCGTGGTATCCATCTTCATATTGGCTCGCAGCTCCAGGGGCTCGAGGCGTGGCGAGCCGGCATTCGGCAGGCGCTGGCCGTATTCGCCGTCTGGCGGCGGACGCTTCCAGACTTCGACGCGCTCGACCTTGGGGGCGGCTTCCCGGTGGCGAGCGGAGACCAGCCGGTGCCGGCTCCTGCCGACTTTGCCCGCGTTGCTCGGGCGGCCCTGCACGAGGTCGCCCCAGGAGATCGGCCGAGTACGCTCGCGGTCGAGCCCGGCCGCTTCCTCGTGGCCCGGGCCGGGTGGATCATCAGTCGGGTTTTGCACTGGAGGGCTGGGCGCGGTCCGGCCGGGCAGCCGATGGTCGTCATCGACGCCGGCATGACGGAGTTGGTCCGGCCGGCACTCTACGGGGCCCACCACGAAATCGTTGCGCTGACCTCAAAGGGGTCCCCGATCCCGCCAGGTGATGTCCACGATGGGATGCTGACGCTGGTCGAAGGACCGATCTGCGAATCCACCGACCGCCTCGGTCAACATCTGTTGCCCCAGCTCGAACGCGGTGACCTGGTGGCGATCGCCAATGCCGGCGCGTACGGATCGTCGATGTCTTCCCGATACAACGGCCGGCCACGTCCGCCTGAGGTCCTTCTCGAAGCCGATGGCAACCTGCGGCTCGTCCGCTAACATCCGCCGGTGCTGAGCTTTCTGGCGCGCAACCTCGACAGCCTGCTGGCCAGCTATGGGTACCTCGCGGTCTTCATCTTCGTCGGTGTCGAAAGCATCGGCGTCCCGGTTCCGGGAGAAACGATGCTGGTCACCGCCGCCATCTACGCGGGCACCACCGGCCGGCTCTCGATCGTGGGCGTGATCATCGCCTCGTCGGCGGGCGCGATCGTCGGCGACAACATCGGCTATGTCATCGGTCGCACGGGCGGCTACCGGCTATTGAAGCGCTACGGACGCTATATCCGGCTGGATGAGAACCGGCTGCGGCTCGGTCAGTACCTGTTCCACAAGCACGGCCCCAAGGTTGTCTTCTTCGGGCGATTCATTTCCGTGCTGCGCATCTTTGCCGCCTTCCTGGCCGGCGTGAACCAGATGCACTGGCGCCGCTTCCTGCTCTTCAACGCGTTGGGCGGAATCATCTGGTCGACGCTCTACGGCGTGGCCGCCTACCTGCTCGGCCAGCAGCTCTTGCGGCTCTCCGGTGAGGTCGACCTGGTCCTCGCGATCGTCGGCGTCACCGTGATCATCGCGGCCATCGTCTTTCTGCGGCGAAACGAGGCTCGGCTGCAGCGAGAAGCCGACGAGGCAATGCCTGGACCGGTCGACGCGCCGCGCTAACGCGGCCGGCGGCGCTCGGTCTCGAAGGTCTTGGCGAGCAACTGGAGCAGCTGCTGCTGCTCGGTAGGGGTCAGCCGGTCCAGGAAGTGGGGCGGTTGGGCGAGCCGCTCTTCGAGTGTCGCACGGAGTCGCTCACCCTCTGGTGTCAGCGCCAGCAGGCGAAAGCGCCGGTCCGAGGCATCAGCGCGGCGCTCGATCAGGCCGCGCGCCTCCAGCGAGTCGGCCAGCGTCGTGATATTGGAGGGGTCGTAGTGCAGCCGTCGGGCGAGCTCTCGCTGTGACTGCGGTTTGGCCAGCTCCCGAATCAGCTTGCCCTGCGAGAGGGAGAGGCTACATTCGGCCACCCGGGCCGTAAAGTCGTCGCGCAGGCTGGCAAAGGCGTCGTCCCGGAGCAGCTTCCAGAGCGCCTGAGCCGTCTTGCCTTCGACTTTGGTGGCCACACAGGGAATATACCCGGGCGATCAATGGTTTATTCATGTGATTCGTTCAATGATCTCGACAAGCATTGGAGGCAGAGACATGGCGTTTGTTCCCTACTGGATGAATCCCGCTCGAGCGAAGGAAGCGATCGAGGCCGGCCAGGCGATCGTCCTGGACGTGACCTCCCAATTCATCGAGACCGCGGTCAAGGGAAAGATTCCCGGGGCCGTCCGGGTGTCGCCTCGGGAGATTCTCGACCACAATCGGCACTCCGCCGATCTGGTCAAAGACCTGCCCGGCCTTTCCCATGACAAGACCATCATTGCCTACTGCACCTGCCCGGACGAGGAGGCCAGCACCCGGCTGACTCGCGTCCTGCGGGACCAGGGGTATGACGCCTGGCTGCTCGACGGCGGACTTCCGGCATGGCGCGCGGCGGGCTATCCGATGGAGGTCAACCAGGCCGCCTAGCGCCGTCTGGCGTCGTCCTCGGCCGGTTGCGAGATTCCGATCAGGTTGCCTTCGGAATCCTTGAACCATGCGGCCCTCGCATAGCCGACGTCGGCGATCCCGTCTCTGGTCTTGAGGCCCGGACTGTCGTACTCCTCGAACTGAACGCCGCGAGCGCGGAGCTCCTCGACCGCCGCGACGAGATCCTCAACCATCAGTGCCATCTGCGTGTGCGCGCCGGAGGCCTTGCCGCCGCTCCGAAAGAGCCGGAATTGCGTACCGTCCGCGAGGCGGTAGCGAAGACCGATTCGTTCAACACTGATGGGGGTCAACCCAAGCTTTTCCGCATAAAAGCTCCTCGCACGTTCGAGGTCCTGTGCTGGAATCGTCGATTCGACCAGCGCGCGTTCCAGGATACCCACGGCTCTCCTGGCCATGATACGGCGGTGCGAGCGCCATAATCAGAGGATGCCACGCGCGGTCTGGTCGGGGATGATCAGCTTCGGCCTGGTCAGCGTCCCGGTCCGCCTCTACCCGGCGACCCGGCGCAAGGACGTGCGTTTCCACGAGATCGACCGGCTGAGTGGGAGGCGGGTCCGCCACCAGAGGGTGGTCGAGTCTGAATGGGCACCCCCCACCCCGACCCTCCCCCACAAGGGGGGAGGAGGATTCGAAGGGCTGCGCTCGGCTCCTAGCCAGGGAGGCACTTACCTGCCGCAACGGGAGGTGGGCGTACCCCCCACCCCGACCCTCCCCCTCGAGGGGGGAGGGAGATCCGTGGCCGCGGCCGACGTCGTGAAGGGATTCGAGGTGACCCGGGATCGCTACGTCACCGTTGGACGCGAGGAGCTGGAAGAGCTTGCTCCCGAACGGAGCCGGACAATCGACGTCGAGCAGTTCGTCGACGCCTCGGCGGTCGACCCGATCTATTACGACGTGAGCTATTACGCCGTGCCCGACCGGGGTCACGAGCGGGCGTACGCACTGCTGGTCGAGGCGATGCGGGAAACGGGAAAGATCGCGATCAGCTGGTTCGTCTTGCGCCGCAAGCGATACCTCGCCGCCCTTCGTCCGCAGGGTCGGCTGATGGTGCTGAGCACGATGTTCCACGCCGACGAAATCCTGCCTGCGGCGGATCTGGAGCCGGCCCAGCCCAGGGAGCTCAGCAAGAAAGAACGCGAGATGGCCACGCTGTTGGTCAACATCCTGTCGGGACCATTCGAGCCGGAGCGTTATCCCGACGAGTACCGCCAACGGGTGAAAGCGCTGATCGAGGGGCGCGCGGCCTCCGCACGACCGGCGACGCCCGAGGTCGTGACCGGCACCGGCGTCGACGACCTGATGGCGGCGCTACGGGCGAGCGTCGAGCAGGCGCGTCGCGCCGCCCCGAAAGGGCGCGCGAAGCCGGGACGCAAGCGAAAGACCGCCTGAGGCTGGCAGCCCGCGATCAGCGGCCAATGCGATCGCTCGGGTCCGCGCTGTACGAGATCCAGGGTCCGCGCCGGCCGCCCATGCGATCGTAGAAGCGCTGGGCATCGCGGTTGTCGGCGGCGGTCACCCAGTCAAGCCGGGCGTAACCGTGCGCCGTAGCGTAAGCCAGGCTGGCGTCGAAGAGCGCAGCCCCCACGCCATGATTACGCAAGGCCGGGTCGACGAAGAGGTCGTTCATGACCAGGATGCGATCGGCAACCAGGGTGTCGAAACAGGCGTACAAGCTGGCAAAGCCGTGAAGTTGCCCGCCCGCGTCGGCCACGAGCTGCACCCCTCGACTTGGATCACGGTCGAGGAGATCGAGCAGAGTATCCACTTTCGATTCGGCAGGGAAGGGGGTGCGGTAGAACGCGAAGTAACCCTTGATCAACTCGAGGAGCCTCGGCCGATCTTCTCGTTCGGCCGGACGAACCAACACCGCGCCAGCCTAGCATCAGTGCGATGATCTCCACGAAGCGGCCGGCCGGCCGGGCGCATCTCGCCGGCATGGCCACAGCAGTTCCGCCGATTACTGTCACCGCCGATGAGGTCTGGGACGCGCTCGCACGGACGCGCGGCCGCCGGATGCCGAAGCTCAAGGCCGAGGAGGGGGCGCGGACGCGCTACTTCGCCCAGCCCCTCACCTCACTGATGGAGCCGCGCACCCAGAGTCAGCAGACGGATGCGTATCTCGAGCATGCGCGGTCGCTCGCCCGGCGGGTGTGCTGCAGTGCCCTCGAACGAAGCAGCGTCGCCCCTGAGGAGATCGGCCTGGTCATCGGCGTGTCATGCACCGGCGTCGTTCTGCCGTCGCTCGATGCCGAGCTGATCCCCGTGCTCGGGCTTCGGCCGGACGTTGCGCGTCTACCGATTACCGAGCTTGGGTGTGGCGGCGGGGTGGCGGGCCTGGCCCGCGCACTCGACTACCTCCGCGCCTATCCCGAGCGAAGCGCGCTGCTGTTTGCTGTCGAGATTCCCTCGCTTACGTTCCATCCGGATGATCACTCGATCGACAACCTGGTCGCGGCGATGGTCTTCGCGGACGGCGCGGGGGCGGCCGTGCTGCGCGCCGGCGACGGTGGGC
>DATBYO010000011.1:0-9490 GCA_036513655.1 Candidatus Dormiibacterota bacterium
GGCGTCGACGCCGCCCTGGTCGGTGAAGCGTTGCTGCGCGCGCCGGACCTCGACGCCAAGGTCCGGGAGTTGAGTGGACGATGACCAGGATCAAAGTCTGCGGCAACACCCGGGCGGAGGACGTCGAGCTGGCCGTCGAGCTGGGTGTCGACCTGCTCGGCTTCATCTTCACCCGCAGCAAGCGCCAGGTTCGGGTCGATGACGTGAAGGGGATCATCGGCCAGCTGCCGAACACGGTCGAGCGCGTTGGCGTCTTCATCGATGAGACGCCCGAGCAGATCGCCGCCGTGGCGGCCGCCTGCGGGCTCACCGCGATCCAGGTGTACCGGCCGCTGACGGAGAAGGATCGATCGCTCGGCCTGCTGCTACTGCCCGCCTTTCGCGTGCAGGATGGGGAGGACCTGACCGCCATCAAATTCCAAAACGGCGATCATCCGTTGCTCGACACCTGGACACCGGACACGATTGGAGGCACCGGGCGGGCGTGGACCTGGGCCAAGGCAAACGCCGTGGCCCGCCAGTACCCGGTCGTGGTTTCGGGAGGATTGACGCCTCAAAACGTCGACGGCGCCGTGCGCGAGCTGCACCCCTGGGGGGTCGATGTTTGCAGCGGCGTCGAGGCCGAGCCTGGCCGCAAGGACCACGCGAAACTGCGGGCATTCGTCGAGGCTGTGCGCCGGGTGGATGGGTCATGAGTGAAATGAGCACCCCCCACCCCGACCCTCCCCCACAAGGGGAGAGGGGACTTATGGGGCCGGATGCGCGCGGCCGCTTCGGCAGCTACGGCGGGCAGTACATCCCGGAGACGCTGATGGCGGCCGTCGAGGAGCTGGCGACCGCGTTCGAGGTCGCGCAGCGGGATGCCGCGTTTGGGCGCGAGTTCGAAGCGCTTTCGCGCAGCTTCAGCGGCCGGCCCACCCCGGTGTATCGCGCCGACCGGCTGACCGAACGGGCCGGCGGCGCCGCGATCTGGCTGAAGCGCGAAGACCTGTGCCATACCGGCGCGCACAAGATCAACAATGCGTTAGGGCAGGTGCTCCTGGCCCGCCGGATGGGCAAGCGCCGGATCATCGCCGAGACCGGCGCCGGCCAGCACGGGGTCGCGGTCGCCACCGTCTGCGCGAAGTTCGGCCTCCAGTGTGAGGTGTACATGGGCGTCGACGACATGGCACGCCAGGCCATCAACGTCTACAAGATGCAGCTGTTGGGCGCGACCGTCACGCCGGTCGAAAGCGGCAGCAAGACGCTCAAGGACGCGACCAACGAGGCGATCCGCGACTGGGTCACCAACGTTCGCACGACACATTACGTGATCGGGTCGGCTGTGGGGCCGCACCCTTACCCGTTGATGGTCCGAGAGTTTCAATCGGTGATCGGCCGCGAGGCGCGGGCGCAGATGCTCGCCGAGACCCGCCGCTTGCCGACCGCGGTGGTGGCGTGCGTCGGCGGCGGGAGCAACGCCATTGGGATCTTCGCGCCCTTCTACGACGACCCGGTGCGACTGATCGGCGTGGAGGCGGCCGGACGCGGGCTGCGCAGCGGAGCGCATGCGGCGTCGATCGTCGGCGGGCGACCCGGCGTGCTGCACGGCTCCTTCAGCTACCTGCTTCAGGACGACGACGGCCAAGTGCTGGCCACCCACTCCATCTCGGCGGGGTTGGATTACCCAGGGGTCGGGCCGGAACACGCGTTCCTGCACGACCGGCAGCGCGCGGAGTACGTGAGTGTCACCGACGAGGAGGCACTTAAGGCCTTCCATGAGACGTCGCGGCTGGAGGGCATCATCCCGGCCCTGGAAAGCTCCCACGCGATTGCCTACGCCATGCCGCTGGCGGCCGAGATGGCGGCCGACGATATCGTCTTGGTGAATCTCTCCGGCCGCGGCGACAAAGACCTCGATATCGTCCGAGGCGCGAGCGGCGGGTGAGCCGGATCGCGTCGACGTTCGCCCGGCTTCGCGCCGAGCGGCGCCTGGCCCTGATCGCTTATCTCACCGTCGGGTATCCGCGCCTCGACGTCACCCCATCGCTGGTCGAGGCCGCCGCGCGGGCAGGCGCCGACGCCGTCGAGCTTGGGATTCCGTTTTCCGACCCCCTCGCCGACGGTCGCACCATCCAGGCCGCGTCGCAGGTTGCACTGAAGGCCGGCGCGACCGTCGCCCGAGCACTGGAAACGGCGAAAGCCGCCCGGCTGAAGACGGACGTCCCGCTCCTCTTCATGACCTATCTGAATCCGATCCTGGCCTTCGGCCTCGAGCGGTTTTGCCGCGCCGCGTCCGAGGCGGGGATCGACGGGCTGATCGTGCCCGACCTTCCGCCCATCGAGTCCGCCGACTTACGTGGAGCCGCCGACGCCAGCCACCTCGACCTGGTGTTCTTCGTGGCGCCCACCAGCACGCAAACCGGCATCGCAGCTGCCTGCCGGGCGGCGACCGGGTTTATCTATTGCATCGCGGTGACCGGCGTGACGGGCGCGCGGGCGGAGCTCGATCCGGCGCTGCTGCCGTTGATCGATACCGTCCGGCAGCAGACCGCGCTGCCGATCGTGGTCGGTTTTGGCATCTCGCGGCCTGAGCACCTGGCCGCCCTGCAGGGGAGGGCGGATGGTGTGATCGTCGCGAGCGCCCTGCTGGATGCGATCGCCCAGTCGCCCGACGACCCAACGGGTCAGGTACGGGAGTTTCTCACGGGGATCCGACCCGCACCCTGAACCCGCCCCGCAAGCGGGGGAGGGAATTGACCGTCACACCGTCGGGAGATGGCCAGGCCCGACGATGCCCCCTCGATCGAGGGGGATGCTGAAGAGCGCCGGTTGATCGATCGGAGCGCGGCGGGGGACCAGGAGGCCTTCCGCCAGCTCGTGATCCGCTATCACCGGTTGGTGATCAACGTCGCCTTCCGGGCTCTCGGCGAGTTGAGCCTGGCGGAAGACGTGGCCCAGGACGTCTTCATCAAGGTCTACAAGGCGCTCCCCGGCTACCGCCATGACAAGCCCTTCAAGCACTGGTTGCACCGGGTGGCCGCCAACGCCGTCACCGACGCCATCCGCCGTCGCCGGCCGGTCGTCTCGCTCGACGGCATGCTGCAGCCGCCGGCGAGTCCGGATTCTGACCCACAGGACGCCGCCACCCGGCACGACCTCCAGCGCGCTGTCCGTCACGCGATCGCGAGCCTACCGCCACACTATCGCGACACGATCGCCCTGCAGGCCTTCGGCGAGCTCAGCTACGACGAGATCGCGAAGGCGCTCGACATCCCGCTGGGCACCGTGATGTCGCGTCTGAACGGCGCCAAACGGCTGCTGCGTGATCGCCTGGGGGATCTCGTCCGAGGCGAGGAGGCGAATACGGCGTGAACTCAGTCCGTTTGAGCAGACAGAGGGCCCTGTCCAGATGTTGAGTCATGCGACGACGCGCGATTGGTTGATTCCCTATGCCGATGGCATGCTCGCCTCGGACGAGCGCCGCCGGATCGACGGGCACATCACCGGTTGCGCGGCCTGCGCCGCCGAGCTCCGCGAGGTGCGCGAGCTCAACCTGCTGCTCGTCACTCTCCCACCCGCCCCGCCCGTGGCGTTCGCCCCCTTCTGGCTGAAGCTCCAGGCGGTGTTGCCGCAGCGTCGTGTCTTGCGGATCCCCACGCTGACCAGCTATCGCCGCCTCGGTATGGCGCTCGCCATGGCGACGATCGCGGTCGTGGCTGCGGCCGGCTCGGCCCTGGCCGCCCCATCCGCGCTGCCGGACAACCCGCTGTATTCCATCAAGCAGCTCGAAGAGAACGTGCGGATCGCCTTCACCCCGGCGAACGGCCGGCTGACCTACCAGCTGGAACTGGCCGGCGAGCGGCTTCGGGAGGCCCAGGCGATGGCCGCCGCCCACAAGCCGCGGCTCGCCGAAAACAGTCTGCGTGCCTTCAACGTGATCGTCGACGACGCCGCGGCCGCGCTCAAGAATCCGGCCGACCCCAAGAAGGCCAAGGAAGCCGTGGCCACGCTTCGCGCCAAGCTCCAGGCGGTGGAGCGCGAGAACGCCAACCGTGGCGACGACAACCAGGACGTCAAGCAACTGGTCGCCACCGCCGGCGGTGAGCTCGACCGTATCGAGCAGGCGGCGACGGTCGTTGTGCCGCCGGTCGTCGTCGGGGAGCAGGCAACGCCGACCCCGACCCCGACGCCCATACCGACGCCGCGGCCGACACCGCGGCCAACGCCCCGGCCGACGCCGACCGATAGTGGCGACCAGCACGGTCATCACGGCGGCTAGCTCGGGCGCCACGCATCGCTAGACTCAATCCATGGCTGCGCGGGAAGAGGTCCTGGTCGTTTCCAGGAACGCGTTGTTTGCCGGCAGCCAATGGACGGGATTTCGGGACGCGGGTCTGGACGAGTTACTCGCCCGGGTGCGCGCGAACTACCGGTTCCGACCTCGGCGCGAGGTCGAGGAAGACCCGGACGAGCCGCAGATCATTCCCTACGTCGTCTTCCGGCACGACGACCGCTACTTACTGACGCACCGGCTGCGCCGCTCCAGCGAACGCCGGCTCCGTCACCTCTACTCGTTGGGGGTGGGCGGGCACATCAATCCCGAGGACGTTGCCGGCGCCGCCGATCCGATCGATGCGGGGCTTCGTCGCGAGTGGGAGGAGGAGGTGGTCTACAGCGGCCACTTCTCGACCCGGCTGTTGGGCGCGATCAACGACCAGACGACGCCGGTAGGACGGGTGCACGTCGGACTCATCTTCCTGGTCGAGGGTGATCGGCCCGACATTTCGATCCGCGAAGTGGAAAAGCTGGCCGGCGCGCTCTTACCACTCGACGCGATGCGCAGCTATTACCTGGACATGGAGTCCTGGTCGCAGCTGATCTTCGATTACCTGACGCGAGTTCCAGTCGCCTAGTCCGTTCTGGAACTATGCGCACGGTTCGGATCCGGCCAATGCCGAGGCTGCTGGCTTATCCGCTGCTGGGGGCGACGGCCGCCAGCCTCTTCTGGATCGGGATTGGCACCGTGCTTGGGATGTACTCGCTGTTCTTCTTTCCGGTCCCGCTGCTGGCGGCCACCCTGGGTGTGGCGGCGGCTCGCGAGTGGAATCGGCCGGCCCAACGAGCCTTCGTCGGTGCGTGCCTCGGTGTGATGGTGGCCACCGTCGCGCTGATTCCCTTCGAGACGAATCCGCCGATAGTGCTCCCGTTCATGAGCGTTGGCCTCGTGGCGGGGGTTGCGCTCAGCCTGTGGATCAAGCGGTAAGGTCTTTCGCCAGCTCCTCGAAGTTGCGGACATAGCGGAGCACGTCGTCCTCCGAGTGCTGCACCGAGAGCGTCCAGTTCTCTTCGGCACCCGGCGCCATCAGGACGCCGCGGTTGCATTGATAGAGCCACGACAGGTAGGCATATTTCTTGTCGATCGTCAGATAGTCGCGATAGTTGCGAACGCGCTCCTTGCGGTACGTAAGGCAGCCGCGTGCCGCCAGGGTGATCGGATGAAAGGGCAGCTGGTAATCGCTGATCACCTTGCGCAATCCGCCCTCCAGCGCTTCCGCGAGGGCATCGAAGTGCGAGTACGCGGCCGGCGTCAGGATGGACGTCAACGTCGTTTTCGAGGCCGCCATGGTGAGCGGGTTGCCGTTGAAGGTGCCGATCTGCACCACCTTGTGGTCATCGATGGTCGACATGACATCCGCGCGGCCGCCGACCGCACCGCAAGGCAGTCCGCCACCGATCGCCTTGGCGAGCGCCACCAGGTCGGGGGTGACGCCGAAACGCTCGGTCGCCCCACCTGCTGCGATGGTGACGCCGGTCTTGACCTCATCGAAGATCAGGAGCGCGCCGTGCCGGTGGGCGAGGTCGCGAACCCCCGCCAGGTACCCATCTTCCGGGAGCACGATCCCGATGTTCATCATCACGGGCTCGACGATGATCGCCGCCACCTCGCCACGATGCTGATCGAGCCGGCGCTCCAGGACCTCGAGGTCATTGAACGGGACCACGGTGACCAGGTCGACCACCGCCTGCGGCGTGCCGCCGCTGTACGAGACGGATGCTGGGGCGTCGGCCGGGCCCATCAGGTCGGCCGGGGGCTCGACCGACACCAGGAGCGCATCGTGATGGCCGTGGTAGCTGGCTTCGATCTTGATCAGCCGATCGCGCCCAGTGAACCCCCGCGCCAGTCGAACGGCATCGAGCGTCGATTCGGTGCCGCTGTTGGTGAATCGCCATTGCGGCTGCTTGAAGCGGCGTGATAGCTCCTGCGCCACCACGGCGTCGTCCGCCACCGGCTGCGCGAAGTGCGTACCCTTCGCGGCACGCTCGTTGATCGCCCGGACGATCTGCGGATGGGCGTGGCCCACCACCATGACGCCGAAACCATTGTGAAAGTCGACGTATTCGTTCCCGTCGACGTCCCATACCCGGCTGCCCTGGCCGCGATCGATGAAGACCGGCTGCGGCGCGGCGTCCTGGAACGAAGACGGCACCCCACGCGGAATGAACTGTTTGGCTTGCTTCCAGAGCTGGTCGGAGCGCTGCCGCTTCGACCGGAACCGTTCCTCCTCCTTGGCGATCAGTTCGACGACGCGCTCGGGGGCGATGGGCTCGGCGACAGTACTCACAGCGTCCCTCCTCGACTCTTCTTCACGGCCAGCGCCGAGATGGCTTCGAGCATACAGCGATTGGCGTTTTGCGACGTGATCTCCGCATGATCGTATGGGGGCGAGACTTCGACAACGTCCATTGCGACCAATTTTGTCTTCAGGCCGATATTGCGGACGGCGCGCAGCAGGTCCGCCGGCTGCATCCCACCCGGCTCGGGCGTCCCGGTGCCCGGAGCGAAGCCGGGATCGAGGACGTCAATGTCGACCGAGAGATAGATAAACTCCGGGCCGTCCAGGGCCTCCTGGATCGCCTGCGCGATCACGGTCTCCACGCCGCGATCGAGTAATTCCCCCATCAGATGCCAGCGCATGCCCTGGGCCCGCATCCATTCGAAGGTTTCGCGCTCGGGCCAGTAACCGCGCAGACCGATCTGGACGAAATTCCGGCCCGGGATGGCCCCCGACTCGATCAGCCGGCGCATCGGAGTGGCGTGCGAGGCCAGGTTGCCCCAGGTGCTCTTCCCGGTATCGGCATGGGCGTCGAAATGGACCAGGCCGACCTTGCCCCGGCCGCGGGCGTCCGCGACGGCCGTTGCGGAGGGATAGGTGATCGAGTGGTCGCCGCCGATGACGATGGGCACGATCTTCCGTGAGGCGACCTCGGCGACCCGGGTCCGAATCGCCTCGTGCGCCTGGTCGGTCAGACCCGGATAGCAGACCGCGTCCCCATAGTCGATCACCTGCAGGACGTCGAACGGCGCGACCTCGAGATCGAGGTGCCAGCTGGGCGGCTGGTAGTTGGCCACCCGAACCGCCCGCGGACCAAAGCGCGCGCCCGGCCGGTAGGTGGTGCCGTCGTCCCAGGGCGCACCGACGATGGCGACGTCCGGCCGCGATTCGTCGAGCTCCTGCGGCTCGGACAGCATCCTGACTTTCTGGAAGGTGGCCGGCCCCAGGTACTGGGGGCCATCGACCTGCGCGTCGAGATTCGGTGTCTTTGGCATTCGCCTACAATTCTGGCAGCGTCTTCATTTCAGGGTGAGAAGACGGGGAAGGGGAGGAGAAGCATGAGACGTTTTCCAATGGTTCTGGTCACCGTGGCCATGACGCTTGCCGCCTGCGGCGGCACTTCATCCGGCGGTCCGGCAGCCTCGAGTTCGGCCGGGCCGAGCAAGGTGGCGAGCATCGCCGCCGAGGTTCCCGATTCGATCAAGTCCCTGGCGCCATTACAGATCGCGACCGATGCGACCTATCCGCCGAACGAGTCCGTCAATCCGGACAGCGGTGCCATCGAGGGTTGGGATATCGACTTCGGAAAAGCGCTCTGCAAGGTGATGGGCGTCGCCTGCACCTTCAACAACGTCATCTTCGCCGACATCATTCCCCAGCTGAAGGCGACCAACCCGCGATACGTGTTCAGCATCTCCAGCTGGACCCCGACCCAACAGCGCGAGGACGGTGGCATCGACTTCGTCACCTACTACAAGGCCGGTGAAGCCTGGATCGTGAAGACGGGCGGCCCGACAGTCAACACCGCGGCTGACATGTGTGGCCACACGGTGGCGGTGGAGACCGGCACTACCGAGGAGAGCGACGCCTGGGGCTTCATGGGTAAGCAGGTGGGCGGCACGGCGATCTCCGGCGATACGGACAACTGCACCAAAGCCGGGAAGACGGACATCAAGGTCAGCAGCTTCGACAAGCAAACCGATGCCAACACGGCCCTGCTTTCCGGCCGCGCCGACATCATGTGGGTCGACCAGCCGGTCGCTGATTACCAGGTGAAGACCAGCGGCGGCAAGATGAAGCTCGGGGGCCAGCCCTGCAGCGTCTCGCCCTATGGCATCGCCCTGGTCAAAGGCAGCCCGCTGGAAAAGGCCATGACCGACGCCGTCAAGTACCTGATGGACAATGGCTACTACACCAGCATCCTCAACACCTGGGGCGTTGCGGACGGTGCCATCACGAGTGCGGACGTGAAGGTCAACGACAACAACTCGGTCGGTTCCAGCTGCGTGCCGTCCTACTGAGGTAACCGACTCGGTGTGGCTGACGCGCTAAGACCGCGGCCTGCGGCGATCAAGGCGGTCCCGGTCCGGCATACCGGGCGCTGGGTGGCGGCCGTTGTCGTCCTGGCGATTGCCGCCGGGATCGTCTACACGTTCGTTTCGGCGCCGAACCTGAAGTGGGATGTGGTACGCCACTATCTCTTTCACCGTTTGATCCTGCAAGGGGTGGTGACCACCCTGGAGTTGACCGTGCTCGCCATGCTGATTGGGATCGTCCTGGGCGTGGTGCTCGCCGTGATGCGACTCTCACCCAACCCGGTGATGTCGTGGGTGAGCTGGATCTACATCTGGTTCTTTCGGGGCACGCCGGTCCTGGTGCAGATCTTCTTCTGGTTCAACCTCGCCCTCGTGCTCCCACATATCGGTTTCGGCATCCCCCTGACGTCCATACAGTGGCAGGCGAACACGAACACGTTGGTTCCCGCCTTCATGGCCGCGACCCTGGGTCTGGGGTTGAACGAGGCGGCCTACATGGCGGAGATCGTTCGCGCCGGCCTCATCTCGGTTGAGCATGGGCAGACCGAGGCTGCCCAGGCTCTAGGGATGACGCGGTCCTTGGTGATGCGGCGAATCGTTCTGCCTCAGGCGATGCGGGTGATCATTCCTCCTACCGGCAACGAGACCATCTCGATGCTCAAGACCTCGTCGCTCGCCTTTGTCGCGGCCGTCCCGGAGCTGTTCACCCGATCGCAACAGATCGCCAGCGCCACGTTCGAGGTGATCGAATTGGCGATCGTCGCCAGCATCTGGTACCTCGCGATGACGTCGATTCTGACCGTCGGCCAGTACTACCTGGAGCGCTATTTCGGCCGCGGCACCCAGCGGGGACTCCCG
>DATBYO010000012.1:0-6212 GCA_036513655.1 Candidatus Dormiibacterota bacterium
AGTGGCCACCGGCCGGTCAGCCGGGTATGCCCCCCGGCCAGCCCGGCATGCCGCCGGCGCCGGCCTGGGGTGCGGGCGGCTACCCGCAGCAGCCCGGATATCCGCAGCCCTACCAGGGCGCTCCGTACCCTCCCCAGCCTCAAGGGCAACCGTACCCGCCGCCGCAGCCGTACCAACAGCCTCAGCCCGGCTATCAGAACTATCCGCCGCAGCAGCCCCAGCAGGGGCCGCCTCAGGCGATGCCGCAGCAGGCGATGCCACCGCAAATGATGCCGCCCCAGGTCTCCCCCAGCCAGCCTGTCGCGCCCCCGCAGCCGGCTCGTCAGGCGCCGCCGCCGAGCTTTTCTGTGCCGCCAATGCCCATACCCAAGAAACGGGAGGCCGCGCCGACCTATCAGCCACCGGCCGCGATGCCAGGACCAGCGGCGCCGCCGGCTCAGCAGGCCGCCCAGTCCGCGCCGCCGAAGGACGACCTGGCGGCATTGCGCGCCAGCCTGGTGGCCCAGGCCCCGCCCGTCCGTCCCGCCCCGACCGGTCCGGCTTGGGGCGTGCGCACGGGTGACGGCACGGTAGCCGCACCGCCGCCGCCTGCCGGCGCCAAAGGGAAGGGCAAGGAACGGGGGGCCAAGAAAAACTCGAAGCTGATGGCGGCCATCAAGGTCCAACTGATCAAGTTCCTGCTCTGGGCGACCGAGCGCAAATACTCCGAAGAGGATCATTGGACGCTGAAAGACGCGTTCGAGGTCTCGACCATGGAGTTGCGCGACCAGTTCATCGGCGCCTTCTCCGAGTCGCTCAAGGGGTCGAAGAGGCGGGACAACGCGGACATAGACGACGACACGGACAATATGGCCGCCGGTCGGATGCGCGGCCGCGGCCGCCGACACTAAACTTGCCTCTGTATTGACTCTGTCTTCCTCGCCTGCCGCGGAGCGGGCGACCGATCTCTTAGCTGGACTGAACCCTCCGCAGCGGGCGGCCGTGACCGCCGATGACGGCCCATTGCTGATCTTTGCCGGCGCGGGCAGCGGCAAGACGCGAGTGCTGACGCACCGGATTGCCTGGCTGATCCAACAGGGGCGGGCCGAACCGGGCGAGATCCTGGCCGTGACGTTCACCAACAAAGCGGCGCGCGAGATGCGGAGCCGGGTCGAGAATCTTCTGAATCTGACGGCGGGTGCGATCTGGATGGGAACCTTCCATGCCATCGGGGTCCGCATCCTGCGTCGGGACGGGAGCGCGGATGGGGTCGACCGGCACTTCGTCATTTATGACGAGGGGGACCGGCTGTCCGTGGTCAAGCGTGTCATGAACGAGATGCGCCTGGACGAGAAGCGGTATCCACCCGGCGGCATGGTGGCGCTCATCTCGCGGGCCAAGGACGAGGTGATCAGCGCCGACGACCAGGCAAAGGCCGCCGGTACCCACAACGAGGAGCTGGCGGCCCGGATCCGGCTCCGCTACGACGCCTTCCTCGAGCAGAACCACGCGCTCGACTTCGACGACCTGCTGATGCGGACGGTTTGGCTGTTCGATCGGCACCCGGAGGTGCTCGAAAAGTACCAGAAGCGCTTCAAGTACGTCATGGTCGATGAGTACCAGGACACCAACCGGGCGCAGTACTTGATGGTCAGGCATCTCGCCGGTGAGCACCACAATCTGGCCGTCGTGGGGGACGATGACCAGTCGATCTACAAGTTCCGCGGCGCCGACGTGCGCAACATCCTGTCCTTCGAGCACGACTACCCGGATGCGCAGATCGTCAAGCTGGAACAGAATTACCGATCGACGCAGGTCATTCTCGACGCCGCCTACCACGTCATCAAGGCCAATCCCAACCGGGCTGCGAAGCGGCTTTGGACCGAGCGACCGGGTGGGGCCAAGCTCGTCGTGGCGCAGACCTACGACGAGCAGGAGGAGGCGCAGGCGGTGGCGCGCGAAGCGCTGCGCCTGGTGGCGGAAGGCGATTACCGCCTTGGTGACATCGCGGTGCTCTACCGCACGAACGCCCAATCGCGCGCCCTGGAAGAAGTGCTCCTCCGTCGCGGCGTTCCTTACCGCCTGATCGGCGGCTTGCGCTTCTACGAGCGCCGCGAGGTAAAGGACGTGATGGCCTACCTGCGCCTGATCGCCAACCCGCAGGATACGCTTAGCTTCTCGCGGATCATCAACGTCCCGCGCCGAAAGCTCGGCGAGAAATCGCTGGCGCAGCTTGGCTACTGGGCCGACGCCCATGGCACGACGGCATGGGACGCGCTCACTCGCCTCGACGAGATGTCGGAGCTGGCCCCGGCCGCTCGCGGCGCCCTGACCGATTTTCGCGACTTCATCAACGAGGTTCGCGCCGCTTCTCAGGAGCGCCGGCTCGTGGAAACCGTTGACCTTCTGCTGCTGCGGACCGGGTACGAGCGGTATGTCAAAGAGACGGGAACCGACGGCGACGAGCGCTGGGCGAACGTCCTCGAGCTGCGAGGGCTGGCCTCGGAGTACGACGGGCTGCCCCCCGGCGAGGGATTACAGGCGTTCCTCGAGGAGACCGCGCTGATGAGTGACGTGGACACGATGGACGAGCGCGTGCAAGGCATGACCCTGATCACGCTGCATATGGTCAAAGGCCTTGAGTTTCCGGTGGTATTCATGCTGGGCATGGAAGAGGGGCTCTTCCCACACAGCCGGAGCCTCGACTCGCCCGAAGAGCTCGAAGAAGAGCGGCGCCTGGCTTATGTCGGCATGACCCGGGCGAAGGACCGCCTCTATCTGTTTCACGCCTTCCGGCGACATCTGTTCGGCAGCGCCAACCTGAACTTGCCGTCGCGCTTTCTCAAGGACATTCCGCCGACCCTGGTCGACGGGTCGGCGGGAATCCCGCAGGGCGTTCCCGAAGCGGGGATGGCGCCGGCCCGGGTGGTGGAGGCGGCGCGTCCGTCGGCGCCGGTCGAGTTGGTGCAGCGGTACCAGCCGGGTGACCAGGTCGAGCATCGGTCCTGGGGCCGCGGCAGCGTGCTGAAGAGCACGATGACCCGCACCGACGAGGAGATCATCGTGAAATTCGACCGGGTCGGGATGAAGATCCTCGCCGTCAGCCTCGCGCCGATCGTCAAGGTGTGAGCACGAGCGTTCGCCAGGTTCCCTCCCCCGCTGGGGGAGGGCAGGGTGGGGGCTTTGAGGAAGCGCAGGCTCGCGTCCTGGAGCTGCGTAAGCGCATCGACCGCGCGAACCGGCAGTATTACGTGCTCGACCAGCCGGAGATCACCGACGCCGAGTACGACGCGCTGTTCCGCGAGCTGCAGGAGCTGGAGACGCAGTACCCGGAGCTGATCACCCCGGACTCGCCGACGCAGCGCGTTGGTGGCCCACCGTCAGATGCCTTTGCGAAAGTCACGCACCGCACCCCCATGCTCAGCCTGGCGAACGCCTTCGAGCGCGATGAGGTCCGGGAGTTCGACAAGCGGGTCCGCCGGGCGTTTGGCGACGTCAAGGTCGAGTACGTCACCGAGCTGAAGATCGACGGGTTGGCGATGAGCCTCCTGTACGAGGAAGGACGCTACAAGATCGGAGCCACCCGGGGCGACGGCTATGTCGGCGAAGACGTGACGCCCAACGTCAAGACAATTCCCAGCGTCCCGCTGTCGGTGACGATACCGGCGGAATTCCCCAGGACGTTCGAGGTTCGCGGCGAGGTCTACATGCCGAAGCGCAGCTTTCAGCGACTGAACGCCGAGCTCGCCGCCGAAGGCAAGCCGCTCTTCGCCAACCCGCGCAACGCCGCTGCGGGTGCGGTCCGGCAACTCGATCCACGGATCACCGCGCGACGCCGCCTTGACACGTTCATGTACGCGCTCGACCCGCCCGGCGGCGCCAGAAGCCAGGAACAGATCCTGTCCCGGCTCGACGAGATGGGTTTCCACGTCAACACCAACCGTCGAACGCACGCCGACATCGATGCCGTCATCGGTTTCCTCGATGAGTGGCAGGAGAAGCGGCACGGCCTCGATTACGGGATCGATGGAATCGTGATCAAGGTCAACGACCTCGGTCAGCAAGCGGAGCTCGGCTTCGTTTCCCGCAGCCCGCGCTGGGCCCTCGCCTTCAAGTTCCCGCCAGAACAGGCCGAGACCATCGTGGAGGACATCAAGGTTTACGTGGGCCGCACCGGCGCGATCACCCCGGTCGCCTGGCTCACCCCGGTGCAGATCGGGGGCACGACGGTCAGCCGGGCGACGCTGCACAACGAAGACGAGGTCGCGCGGAAAGACGTGCGGCCGGGCGACCACGTCATCATCCAGCGCGCCGGCGACGTCATCCCGGAAGTCGTTCGGGTTCTGGAGGAGAAGCGGACCAAGTCGAGCCGCCCGTGGCACATGCCGAAGAAATGTCCGGAGTGTGGGACCGACCTGGTCCGCGAACCCGGTGAGGCGGCAACCCGCTGCATCAACCCAACCTGCCCCGCCCAGGTCCTGGAGCACCTTCGACACTTCGTCGGCTCGCTCGACATCGAGGGTTTGGGCTACGCGACGCTACAGCAGCTGATCGACCGGAAGCTGGTCAAGGACCCCGCCGACCTGTATCACCTGACGAAGGACCAGCTGCTGACGCTGGAGGGTTTCGCGGACAAATCGGCGCAAAACCTGCTCGATCGTATCGAAGCCAGCAAGGTGACGACGTTCATGCGTTTTCTCGCGGCCCTTGGCATCAGCCATGTCGGCTGGACGATGGCCGGCCTGCTGGCCGACCACTTTGGCACCATCGATCGCCTGCAGGCCGCCAGCGTCGACGACCTCCGGGCGATCGGCGGCGTCGGCCCGACCGTCGCGGAAGAAGTCCATCAATATTTCCAGCGGCCCGAGTCCCGCCGGCTGATCAAGCGTCTCCTCGAGGCCGGGATCGACATCAAAAAGCCCGAGCGCCGGGAGGGTCCGCTCACCGGCAAGACGTTCGTCCTCACCGGCACCCTCAGCTCCATGACTCGAGGCGAGGCCGAGGAGGCGATCAAGCGGCTTGGGGGAGCGATCGGATCGAGCGTCTCGAAGAAGACCGACTACCTCGTGGTCGGCGCCGATCCGGGCTCAAAGCTAGGCAAGGCCGAGCGGCTCAAGGTGCCGATCCTCGATGAAGCCGCCTTCATCGACCTCCTCGGGCACACTTCCTGACAACGTAGGCACGGTCACTCGGGGATATGAGGGGTCGCAGATAACGCTGAGTGAACGCTATCAGAATTTGTAACGAATTGTGACAGCTCCTTAACCTTTCTTTGAGGGCGCGCGACCGATATTGCGGGTATGTTCGTCCCGCACGTCCTGGCCGTCGCAACCGGCCGTGCCATCGGACGCCTGAAACGCATCGGCGCCCGCGGACTGCTGGCGCTGCTGACCGCCGCCGTCCTGATGCTGGTTACCGTGTTGGGCGCGCTCCTTCCCGATGCCACCCTGCCCTTGACCTGGTATGTGCCGGTGCTGGACAGCGCCATGGTGGTGACGCTCGCCGTCGTCCTGTTTCTCTCGTCGACCGACGTGATCATCCGCCGCCATGGCCGGTCGCTCCCCCTGGCGTTCGCGAGCGTCGTGCTCGGCATGTTGTGGCTCCAGCACATGCTGACCTTCCCGGGCGTCCTTCCGTTCACGCTGCCGTTCACGACGAACCAGACAGCCAGCTTCCTCTTCCATACCGCCCACATCGGCACACCTGTGCTCTTCGCATGGATCCTGCTGCACCGGACGCGTCCGCTTGCCCAGCCGCGTCGGTCGTTGATCAGGGCCATTGGCCTGGCGTTGGGCGTCAGTATCGTTGCCGTCGCCCTGACGACGGCGCTGGCCCTCGTGATGCCTCCGCTGATCGTCGGGGGTCGCTTCACCGACTACAACACCCTGCTTCAGGCCGCCCCCTTTCTCGTGGTCGCGTTTGTCGCCGCCGCTTACCGGCGCGCGCGCGGCCCCGAGCGCCGGATCGAGGCAAGCGTGATCGCCGGCCTGGTGCTCGTCAGCATCGAGGCCATGGTCTTCATGTTCATGCAGGCCCGGTACGACGGATTCTGGTACGTCGGGCATGGCTTGATGGTGCTGCCCTGCGCCGCGCTCCTCGTGGGCACCGTTGGTCTCTATGCCGCGGCCCGCCGGGACGCCGAGGTCCAACTGCGGGTCATGGCGAAACTCAAGGAGTCCCAGCAGCGGCTGCAAGTCATCATCGACACCTCGCCAAGCGCGGTGATCACCGCC
>DATBYO010000013.1:0-54151 GCA_036513655.1 Candidatus Dormiibacterota bacterium
CCACAGCAAGCTCTGGTGCTGGGTGGCATTGGACCGGGCGATCACGCTGGCGAAGGGCACGGGCAACACCGAGCGCCTCGCCACATGGGAGCAACAGGCTCAGGATCTGAGGAACGAGATCGAAATGCGGGCCTGGAATCCGAAGATCGGCGCCTTCACGCAAGCCTACGACGACGAATGCCTGGACGCGGCTGTCCTGCAGATGCCCGTGCTCGGATTCTTGCCCGCAACCGATCCGCGCATGCGGGCGACCATCGAGACGCTGAGCCAGCGGCTGCTCAACGGCCCCTACGTGCGTCGCTACGATTGCAAGGACGACCAGGGCTACCTGAGCGCGGCCTTTCTCCTCTGCAGCTTCTGGTACGTGGACGGACTGATCGGCTTGAACCACCTCGACGCCGCGGAGCGCCAGCTGGCAGAGCTCATCGCGCTCTCCTCACCGCTGGGATTGCTGGCCGAAGGCAACGACCCGGCGTCGGGCGCGCCCCGCGGCAACTTCCCCCAGGCCTACAGCCACCTCGGTCTGATCGACAGCGCGGTGCGCCTGGAACGGGCCCGCGCCGCGCAGCCGTCCGAAGCGCAGGCTCGCGAGCCGCAGGAAGCTGCCGGCTAATCCACCGCGGCGTTGGCGGTGGCGCCGCGCGGTTCGAGGATGACGAGCTTGGTTTCCTCGACCGACGGCGTCGTCGAGATTTGCAGCTTCGGCTGCGGAGTGAGGTCGGTTGCACCCATCTCTTTCGCGAACTTCTCCACGCCTTCGAGGTTCTGCGCGAGCAGGGTCAGGCCGGGCAGCTTGTAAGAGATCGGGATCACGAGCTTCGGCTCGATCTGGTTGACGATTTCCGTGGCTTGCGCCGAGTTGATATGACTGCCGCCGCCGATCGGCACGAACAAGACGTCGATCTTGCTGCCGATCCCCTCCAACTGGTCCTCGCTGAGCCCGTGCCCGAGGTGACCCAGGTGACAGATGCGAAGGTCATCGATCTCGACCGTGTAGGCGAAATTCTTTCCCCGTTCTGCGCCCTTCTTGGCATCGTGATAGGTCTGGGTGCCGGTCATCGCCACGCCCTTGATCTCGAACTCGCCGGCGCCGGTCACGATGTGGGGGTCGCCCGCCAGTCCCTGAAGGCTGAAGTGGGTCGGATCGTCGTGGGTGAAGATGACGATCTGGACATTCAACCGAACGGGCGAGAGGCCGAGCTTCGGCTCATACGGATCGATCATCACGGTCGCCTCGCGGCCCCGGAGCCGCACGGCGTTCAGGCCGAAATAGGTGATCTCCATCGGCCCGTAGTCTACATTCGGTCGGGTGCGGCGACGCCCATCATCCCAAGCGCGTTGGCGATCGTGGTGCGGGCGGCGCGGGACAGCAGCAGCCGGGCGGCGGTCAGCGGCGCATCCTCGGTGACGACCCGGCAGTTCTTGTAGAAGCGGTGGATGGCAGCCGCCAGCTCATCGGTGAAGAAGGCCAGCCGGTGGGGTTCGCGCGCATCCGCCGCTTCCCGCACGACATCGGGCCAGCGCAGCATGACACGCATCAATTCGAGCTCCCACTCGGAGTCGAGCCGTGACATGGCCGGCTCCGCGCGGGCTCCCGCGCCGAACGTGAGCACGTTGGCGAGTCGCGCATGCGCGTATTGCGCGTAGTAGACGGGGTTATCGCTCGACTGGCGGCGCGCGAGGTCGACATCGAACTCCATTTGCGCGTCGGCCGAACGCAGCAGGAAGAAGTACCGTACGGCATCAGGCCCCACCTCGTCGAGCATCTCCTTCAACGAGACCCCGACGCCCGCGCGCCGTGACATGCGGACCGTTGCCTCTCCCCGCTTGACGGAGATCAGTTGAACGAGCAAGACCACCAGTCGATCGGGGTCGACCCCCAGCACCGACAATGCCTCCTTCAGGCGACCAACCTGTCCCTGGTGGTCGGCGCCCCAGACGTCGACGACCTGGGCGAAACCGCGCTTTTCGAACTTATCGCGGTGATAGAGGATGTCGGACCAGAAGTAAGTCGGGTAACCGTCGCGCTTGATGAGGACCTCGTCTTTTCCGGAATCGGACTTGAACCAGGTGGCTCCATCTTGGTGGACGATTCGCCCGAGCGCGGCGAGCTTCGTCATCGTCTCCTGGTCCCATCCGGCGTACAGGCTGCTTTCGAGGAACAGATTGTCGTGACGAACGCCGAGCCGCGCCAGGTCCTCGCGGATCCGGCCCTGGACCCACTCGATTCCCAGCCCGGCTAGGACCGTAGGGTCGGGAGAGACGCCCCTGGCCCTGGCGGCCGCCGCGATCTCCGCGACATAGTCACCGCTATATCCACCCTCGGGCACCGGTCGATCGAGCATGCGGGCCTGGATCGATTCGCCCAGCAGGCGAATTTGCCGACCCTGGTCATTCACGTAGTACTCGCGTTGGACGTCGAATCCCGAGGCGTCGAGAATTCGCGCCGACACGTCGCCCACCACCGCGCCGCGCGCGTGGCTGAAGAGCAACGGCCCGGTGGGATTCGCGCTGACGAACTCGACCTGGACCCTCAAGCCACGGCCAAGCTCGCTTCTCCCCCACGCCTCCCCGGCCTCAGCAATTGGGGCGAGCTGCGCCTGCAGCCATGCCGGGTCCAGGGTCACATTGATGAAGCCAGGCGGCGCCACTGCGGTGCGGCCGAACGCGGCTGGGAGCGCCATCGCGGTAGCCAGCTCCTCCGCAATCGCCATCGGCGGTCGGCGGAGCGTCCGTGCGAGCTTCAGCGGCAGCGTTACCGAATAATCGCCGTGGGCGGGGTTCTGGGTGCGTTCCACCAGCACGGCCGGTAGCTCCGGCGCGTCGTTCGACGAGCCGCTGATGGAGCTGACGGCACGACGGACCGACTGGTCGATGATCGACGATGGCGACGTCGGCGGCGCCGCGATCAGGGGTGCGTTCCGAGCGTGACCTGGAGCGTCTGGTTCTTGCCGCCGCGGTAGATCGTGACGCTGACCTTGGTGCCGGGTGCGTACTGCCGGAGCACGTCCTTCAACGGGTGCGAATCATCGATAGACTGGTCGTTCACCTTGGTGATCACGTCGTGGACCTTGATCCCGGCGTGGTCCGCCGGCGATCCGGGTGTGACGTCGGTCACCCAGGCGCCGACGACCAGAGCGTTGGCCGAGGCGGCCGTCTCATCGAGCTGTTGGTAGGTCACGCCAAGGAACGGCCGGTTGACATGGCCGGTCTGGATCAGCTGGTTCGCGATGTCGTGCGCGGCGTTGCCGTCCAGCGCGAAGCCGAGACCGGGGCCGGCCTGAGCCTGCTCGATCGCAAAGTTCACGCCCACGACCTGGCCGGCGGAGTTCAGCAAGGGGCCGCCGCTATTCCCCGGGTTGATCTGCGCATCGGTCTGGATGGCGTTCAGGATGTTTTGCGTGGCGCCGCTGGCCGGATCCGGCACTGAGATCGAACGATGCAGCGCGCTGATGACGCCTTTGGTGACACTGTTCTGCTGACCAAGGGGGCTGCCGATCGCGATCGCCAGCTGCCCGACCTTGAGCGCGTTCGAGTCACCCCAGTTCAGCGCCGGCAAGTTCTGGGCATCGACCTTGAGGACGGCGACATCGTCCTCCGGGCTGGTGCCGACGACTCGTGCATCGTACTTTTTGGCTCCGTCGCGCAGGATCACCTGGAGCTGCCGGGCATTTTCGACGACGTGGTTGTTGGTCACGATGTAGCCGTCCGAGCGGACGATGAATCCGGAACCAATGCCGTGCAGGTCTTGCTGCAGGATCGTGTCCGGCGATGAGATGGTGGTCTTGATTTCGACGACCGCCTTGCCATCCTGGTCGGCGACGTTGATCACGGCTGACTCCTCGGTGAGCGTGTTCGTGATCGGCGCCAGTGGCGCGACCACCGCATTGCCGGACGGCGTCACCTTGAGCAGGCGCGGGGCGAGCAGGATGATCGCCGCGGAACCCGCCAGGGCACCCACCAGGGCGCTGATCACGACGATGCCGAGGATGCCCATCCGCCGGCGTGGCTGCACCGGTTTTTCTACCGGCAAGGGCGACAGGGGTGCCGGTTCAGGTGAGGGCGGGAGATATTGAGGTTCGCTCGCCATCGAACTCAGCCCAATTCTACGCTGGCGTCTTTCAGCGACCGGGCAGCGGAAGCCACGTAAGGACCAACTGCTCGGTCCGCCGGAATCCTGCCTCCTCGTAGAGACGTATGGCTTGCGGGTTGCTCTCGCGAGTCCAAACGGCGGCGAAGGTGACGTGCCGCTGACGAAACAGCTGTACCGCCTGGCGGAGCAGCTGCCCTCCGATCCCCTGCGACCGGAAAGCGGGATCGACGTAAACCTCGGCGACCTCCCCCTCGAGACCGGTACCCGGATTGAAAAGCACACACCAGCACAGTCCGACGATCTTGCCCGCCGCACGGGCGGCCAGGATGACGTTCTCGCCCGAGAATCGGGCGGCGGGCGCGTTCGCGATGTCGTGCTCGATCTCCTTCTCGCTCAGCTGGGGATGGTCGTAGTGAGGCTGCTCCGACAGCATCAGCTCGCGCAGCAATGGCCGGACCAGGTCGTACTCAGCCGGATCGAGAACGGCGATCGAGATCTCGGTCGCGCCGGGTCGCTCTATGACTTTGCGGCCGTTGGCACGCCGTCGAGCACACTGCGCAGGGCCTGGGCGGCGCCGAGCAAGCCCGCGGTCTCGACTGGCACGACGAGCTTGGCGTTTTCGCTAGCGGCAAACTTCGATAGCGTGTCGAGTTGCAGGATGGAGACCAGGGTCGGATCCGGGGCCGCGTCCTTGATCGCCTTGTAAACCGTGGCGATGGCTTGCGCCCGCCCCTCCGCCTCGAGGATGGTCGCCTGCCGGAGGCCTTCCGCCCGCAAGATGGCCGACTGCTTGTCGCCTTCGGCGGTCTTGATCTGCCCCTGTTTCTGGCCGTCCGCGATGTTGATCTGCGATTGCTGCTGACCCTCTGACTTCAGGATGAACGCGCGCTTTTCCTGGTCCGCCGTCTTCTGCAGGGCGAGGGCGTTGAGGATCATCTGGGGCGGCGTGATGTCGACGATCTCGATCCGGTTGATCCGGATCCCCCACTTGTCGGTCACCGACTCCATCTGCGCCTGCAGCTGGGCGTTGATCCGCTCGCGCTGGCTCAACGCGTCGTCCAGGCTCATCCCGCCGAAGATGGCGCGCAGCGTGGTGCGCGAGAGCTGGTCGATGGCGACGAAGTAGTTGCTGACGCTGAACAAGGCGAGCTTCGGGTCGACCACCTGGCTGAAGATGGTGGCGTTGACGCTGACCGTGACGTTGTCGCGCGTGATGACGTCCTGCTTGTCGCCGGTGCGGGGCGTTTCGCGGATGTCGACCAGCACCATCGAGTCGACCAGCGGGACGAGGAAGGTCAGACCAGGCTGCCGGACCGAATGAAACTCGCCGACGCGCTTGACCATGCCGACGTAACCCTGCTGGACGATGTTGACGGTGCGGAAGATGATGATGATGGCCAGGAGGACGATGATGGCGCCGACGATCAGCGTTGCGGACATGAGTTACACCTCTTCTCAGGCGGTCGGTGTTGATGTGGACGGCGCGGCGCGGACGATCAGCGTGGTACTGCGAAGGGCGGTGATCACGACCAGCGTGTTGACCGGCACCGCGGAGCCATCGTCGGTGAGCGCCGGCCACAGCTCACCCGCGATCTTCAGATGGCCGGGCTGCCCGACGCCGAGGATGGGCTCGAGCAGGACAGCTTGCTGACCGACCATGCTGTCGGCCCCCGACCGCAAGCGTCCCCGACCAATGTGGAGTCGCTCCACCAGGAACGGCCGTGCGATCAGGATGCCGGCAACGCCCAGCACGCCCAGCACGATCGCCTGAACCAGCAGGTTGAAGCCAAGCAGGCTGACAATGGCCGCACCCAGCGCGCCGATCGTGATGAAAACGGCGAAGAAGGCGACCGTCATGACCTCGACGATCGCAAAGACAATGGCGACGATCACCCAGAACCAGAACGCCGTCATCCGCGGCCATTCTACGACCTGCGGGACAGGGTTTGGCGGTTTCTTAGGCGGCTTCGGTCTGCAAACGCCCGCGGGCGTGTCGCTCGACGGCGACCGGCACGATGCCGGCACCCTGGATGACTTCCAGGACCATGGCCAGCCCGATTTCCTCGCGCCCGGCGGGGAAGTCGATGCCGATCACCGACATGGCGGCGTCGCAGTCCGGGCAGCTGGTGGCGCTGACGGCCTCCGTGGGGTCCCAGGCGCGCTGTGAACAGGCGCCGCAACCGCGGCAAATGAGATCGAACGTCATCCCCTTGGCGGCACGCGCAGACGTGGAATCCCCACCTCGCTCCACACCAATTACGACGCGGAATCTCCCTCCCCCCTTGCGGGGGAGAGTCAGGGTGGAATCTCCCTCCCCCCTTGCGGGGGAGGGTCGGGGTGGGGGTTGGGTGACCACTGGCCCGCTTATCGTGCTTTCCGGAGGCGTGCCCTAACGCCCGCTCAGGCGGTGAGGGTGCGCCGCCAGGGAGACGGCACGCGGCCGTCGTAATCGATCGCGCTCGCCCCAAGAAAACGCCCGAGCTCCGCAATGGCCTCTCGCGTGGCGCCTGCCACCGCGGTGTCGCCACACCCGGGCTCGACGCTCACGGCCCGGATCGACAGCCGGCCAGCCTGCCGATTCATGGCGGGATCGACCCGCGCCACGAGCCGGTCCTCATGAAGGACGGGCATCGCGTAGTAACCGTAGCGGCGCTTCGCGGCCGGCACGTAAATCTCCATCGTGTAGTCGAAGCCAAACATCCGGCGCGTCCGCTTGCGGTCGATGATCAAGTTGTCGAACGGGGACAACAGCGTGGTTCGCGGGTACCACGAGCCGGACTCGATTCGGTCGAGCAGAGCCAGGTCATTCGCGTGCACATACCAGGGTCCCGGCCATGGGCGGTCGCCGTCGCGGACGGTGACCGGCACAATCCGTCCCTGCTTCTCCAGGAAAGCCAGCGCCGCGGGCAAATTCACATACTTCCATCGAATGAAGTGCTCGCGGATATCGGTCGGTGTCGCGACACCGAGCGCGCGGAGCGAGATTTCCGCCGCCCAGCGAACGATCGCCGGCTCGCCCAGCCTGGTCTTCGGAGTCCACGGGGGTAGACACCGCTCCGAGAGACCCCACAATTTTTGACCACCGCTTCGCCCCGCGACCATCAGCTGTCCCATCATCTGCAGGTAGAAGAGCATCATGCCGACGTTGCGGCCATTGTTCCACCCGCTGCTCCGCCAGGCGCCGGTCGACTGATCCTCGAACGCGCGCGAGGGTAGGGGGCCACGCTCTCGAATCTCCCGCAGGATGGTACGCCGCAGCGAGTCGTTCGCCTTCATCCAGGCAAGGACCCGCTGCGCCTGTCGCTCGCCTGAGGCCGTGAACCCATGCCAGAAGCCCTTGCCTGCGGCAATTCGACGCATGATCCACCGGTGGATCGGATAGTGCTCGGTCACTACGATCGACGCCGCATGCGCCCAGGACTCGAACAGGCGACGCTCGTCCCACAGCAGCGTCTCCAGGTGCCTTGGCTGGTACGACCCGACGCGGCTGAAGACGACGAGCTGGTGACTCGGCGCGACCACGCTGGTCGGATCGAGTTGCAGGAAGCCTAGATCTCTGGCAACGTCGAGGATGCCATCGGCGTTCGGCTTGCTGCTCTTACCTGCCAGTCGCTGGCGAGTGATCGCCAGCCGCCGTGCGGTCTGGGCCGAGATAGTGCGCACCGGCGAAGTTTAGTCGGCAGGTCTTAGGAAACATGCGTGGCTACCGTTGAACCTAAGAGTTCAAGTGATGTCTCAAAAATGCGGTTTCTTATGGCTGAACGGGTTGCTGTTAGTGACCGTGGCTTCCGACGCAGCCTGGGTTTTAAGTAGTGCGTCATGGTGGAGTGCCTTGCTCGTCACTGTGGGCGGGCTCGCAGCCGTCTCTGCCGGAGTGCTTGCCTTCGCTGACGTCAGAGGCGCCGGATCGGGTTGGGCAAAGTCTTACCTACGATCGTGGGTAGGCCGTTCGTTGATCAGTAGGCGATCGGCTTATTGGACAGATGAGAGGCGGATCTATAGGACGTTTGGAATAATGACCCTTCTCCTCGGCGCCTTCATGATTGTGCTCGGCTTGACACGCTACGGAACTAACTAAGCGCTCCAGCTCTGCTCCCGATAAGTTGCACGGAATTGGAGCCACCTCGGGGATTCGAACCCCGGACCGATGGTTTACGAATTACAAACGACCCAGTTCAGCGGCTCGCCGAATATTCGCACAGGGGCTGCCGGGAGAGGTATGGAGCTGCCCGGAGTCGCGGGCATTTAGCGTACTTTCGCGATACTTTAGATATCCACTGCATGGCTGCGATGAGCATTCCCCAATGACCGCCAGCCCTACTTGTGCCACGTGCGGCCGACCCATCGATGCCCATGATCGACAGGTTCGGTTCAAGTTTCCGGACCCGGTGTTAAAGGCATCCGACGATCAGAGAGGAAAAGCTTGGCAGTCCGATCCGGACCCCAATCGCGCAGTGATGATGCAGGTCCCTGAGGTAGGCCCCTTTGTTCGAGCTTTGCTACCGGTTCATCTGAGTGGCGGCTATACGCTCACCTTCGGCCTGTGGCTCTTGGTCCGTCCTGACGACCTGCAGCGAGCCTTCTGTATCTGGTGGTCACCGGAATACGCACACTTCAACGTCGACGGCTGGCTGGGGAACGCCATACCCCCATGGGGACTACTGGCCGCTCCTGTGAGCGCTGTCGTTCGTGACCCGAACCACACGCCCTATTGCGATAAGAGCATCGAGCCGACCCTCGCAAGAGTCCTCACTGAGGAATGGCCTCACGAAGATGTGCTTGCGGCATTGCCGGGTGATCTGGGGCGAACCTGACGGACCGAAGACCGGAGAAGTATGGAGCCGCCTCGGGGATTCGAACCCCGGACCGATGGTTTACGAAACCATTGCTCTACCGCTGAGCTAAGGCGGCTCGCAGCGCTCGGCTATTGTACGGCTCCCGGCGCTGGGAGCGGTCTTAGCTGGCGGCTACGCCGGCGTGTTCCTTGGCGCCGGCCTTGCGCATGACGAGTTCGCCCTTCTCAGCGTCGACGATCACGGTGTCACCCTCTTTGAACTGGCCGTCGAGCACGGCCATGGCCAGTGGGTCCTGGATCCGGCGCTGGATCACCCGCTTCAGCGGACGGGCGCCGTAGGTCGGGTCGTAGCCCTCGTTCGCGATCACTTCCAGGGCAGCGGGAGTGAGTTGCAGCGTGATCCGCCGCTCGGCGAGACGCTTACGCAGCCGCTCGAGCTGGATGTTGACGATGTGCTTGATCTGCTCCCGGGTCAAAGGCTTGAAGATGATGATCTCGTCGACGCGGTTGAGGAACTCGGGCCGGAAATTGTGCCGCACCGCCTCGAGCACCGCCTTCTCCTTGTCCTGCTCGGTCAGGTTTGGATCCTGCAGGATGTGGCTGCCGAGGTTGGAGGTCATGATGACCACGGTGTTGCGGAAGTCGACGGTGCGGCCCTGGCCGTCGGTGAGACGCCCGTCCTCGAGAAGTTGCAGAAGGACGTTGAACACATCGGGGTGCGCCTTCTCGATTTCGTCGAACAAGATGACGGCGTACGGGCGACGGCGTACCGCTTCGGTGAGCTGACCGCCCTCCTCGTATCCGACGTAGCCGGGCGGGGCACCGACCAGCCGCGCCACCGTGTGCTTCTCCATGTATTCCGACATGTCGATGCGGATCATGGCCTGCTCGTTGTCGAAGAGGAATTCGGCAAGGGCACGAGCCAACTCCGTCTTCCCCACGCCCGTGGGCCCGAGGAAGATGAACGATCCGATCGGCCGGTTGGGATCGCTCAGTCCGGCGCGGCCGCGACGGACGGCGTTGGCGACCGCCCTGACCGCCTCCTCCTGGCCGACCACGCGGGCGTGCAAGCGGTCCTCCATCTGGACCAGCTTCTGGATTTCGCCTTCGAGCATCTTCTGCACCGGGATCCCGGTCCAGCGCGACACGATCTTCGCGATGTCCTCCTCGTCGACCTCCTCCTTGAGCAGGCGATGCTCCTTCTGGAGCGCCACCAGTTCGGCGTTCTTGGCCTCGAGGTCTTTCTGCACCTTGGGCGTCTCGCCGTACTTGAGGCGGGCGGCCGCTTCGAAGTCCGCCATGCGCTCGGCGCGCTCGGCCTCGATACGCAACTGCTCCTGCCGCGCCTTGAGCTCGCGAATTTGCTGGATCAGCGCCTTCTCCTGCTGCCACTGCGACCGCATGACCTTGCTCTTTTCCTGCAGGTTGGCCAGCTCTCTCTCGATCGCGTTGAGGCGATCCTTGGAGGCGCGGTCCTGTTCTTTCTTGAGGGCCTGTCGCTCGATCTCGAGTTGGCGAATCTGGCGCTCGATCTCGTCCAGTTCCTGGGGCAGGCTGTCGATCTCCATGCGCAGACTGGAGGCGGCTTCATCGATGAGGTCGATCGCCTTGTCGGGCAGGAAGCGGTCGGTGATGTAACGATGCGACAGCACCGCAGCCGCCACGATGGCGGAGTCGGTGATCCGTACCCCGTGGTGGACCTCGTACTTTTCCTTCAAGCCGCGCAGGATCGAGATGGTGTCCTCGACCGACGGCTCGGCGACGAAGATGGGCTGGAAGCGGCGTTCCAGCGCCGCATCCTTCTCGATGTGCTTCCGGTACTCGTCGAGCGTGGTCGCGCCGACGCAACGGAGCTGACCTCGAGCCAGCGCCGGCTTCAGCAGGTTGGAGGCGTCCATCGCACCCTCGGCCGCCCCGGCACCGACCAACGTGTGAAGCTCGTCGATGAAGAGGATGACCTGCCCGTTCGACGACTCGATCTCTTTCAGGAGAGCCTTCAGCCGGTCCTCGAACTCGCCCCGGTACTTGGTGCCGGCAATCAATGCACCGAGATCCAGCGAATGCACGCGTTTGTCCTTGAGCGACTCAGGCACATCACCCTGCGCGATCCGCTGAGCAAGCCCTTCGGCGATCGCCGTCTTGCCTACCCCGGCCTCACCAATCAAGACCGGGTTGTTCTTGGTCCGGCGCGACAGGACCTGGATGACGCGGCGGATCTCCTGCTCGCGACCGATGACCGGGTCGAGCTTGCCCTCGCGAGCCAGGGCGGTGAGATCGCGCGTGTATTTCTCGAGCGCCTGGAACTTGGACTCCGGCGTGGCGTCGGTGACACGGGACGAACCGCGAACCTTCGTGAGCGCCTCGAGGATCTTCTCGCGCGTGACGCCGGCCCGCTGCAAAATCCGAGCGCCTTCGCTGTTCGCCTCGTCCACGATGGCAAGCAGCAGGTGCTCGGTCGAGAGGTACTCGTCCTTGAGTCGCTCCATCTCTGTCGAGGCCGCGTCGAGCAGCCGGCGAAGGCGGGAACCGAGATAGGTCTCGGCGCCGTACACCTTGGGCAGCCGATCGAGCTGAGCTTTGACGTCGGACGCGACCCGAGTCGGATCGACACCAACTTGCTGGAGAATGGGCGGAACCGTCCCATCCTGCTGCTGGAGCAGGGCGAGGAGCAGGTGTTCCGGCGTGATCTCCTGGTGCTGGGCTTCCTGGGCGAGCGTCTGCGCTTGCTGGATTGCCTCCTGGGTCTTCTCTGTTAGTCGGTCAGGGCGGAACGGCATAGTCTGGGTGTACCCGACTCAGAATATGCCTTAAACGGTCCTGGCTCCAAGTCCCCTCCCTGACCCTCCCCCCGCCAGCGGGGGAGGGAAAGGGCGAGGCTTGTGTTTAGACCTCTTTGAAGTCGGCGTCGACGACGTCGCCGTCGGCCGGCTTGCCCGATGCGGGGCCTTCCGTGCCGGTGGCCGACTGGGCCCCGGCGCCGGCGCCCTGGGCCTGCCGGTACACGGCTTCGCCGATCTTCTGCATCGCGGTGGCCAGCTCCTGGCTGGTCGACCGCATGCGCTCCACGTCGTTGTCCTTGATCGCCTGCTTCACCGGCTCGATCTTGCTCTCGACCTCGGACTTCACCGAGGCGTCGATCTTGTCGGCGTTCTCCTGCAGGACTTTCTCCGCCTGGTAGACGAGGCTGTCCGCCTGGTTGCGGGCCTCGATTTCCTCACGGTGCTTTCGGTCCTCTTCGGCGTGTGACTCGGCGTCCTTCACCATCCGCTGGACTTCGTCCTTGTTCAGCGTCGTTGAAGCCGTAATCGTCACCTTCTGCTCCTTGCCGGTGCCGAGGTCCTTGGCCCGCACGTTGAGGATGCCGTTGGCATCGATGTCGAAGGTCACCTCGACCTGCGGCACGCCACGCGGTGCGGGCGCGATGCCGTCGAGATGGAACTTCCCGAGCGTCTTGTTCGCCGACGCCATGTCGCGCTCCCCCTGGAGCACATGGATCTCGACCGACGGCTGGTTGTCGGATGCGGTCGAGAACACCTGGCTCTTCGAGGTCGGGATCGTGGTGTTGCGCTCGATCAGCTTGGTGTTGACGCCACCGAGCGTCTCCAGGCCCAGCGACAGCGGCGTCACGTCGAGCAGCAGGACGTCCTTGACCTCGCCCTTCAGCACGCCTGCCTGGATGGCGGCGCCGACGGCGACCACCTCATCCGGGTTGACGCCACGATGTGGTTCCTTGCCGTTGGTGAGCTTCTTGACCAGTTCCTGGATGGCCGGCATCCGGGTCGCGCCACCCACGAGGATGACTTCGTCGAGCTCTGCGGGAGTCAGGCCGGCGTCCTTGAGGGCCGCGTTGAAGGGGCCCACGGTGCGCTCGGTCAGGTCCGCGGTGAGCTGCTCGAACTTGGCCCGCGTGATTTTCATATCGAGGTGCTTCGGGCCGTTCTGGTCGGCGGTGATGAACGGCAGGTTGACTTCGGTTTCCATCCGGCTGGAGAGCTCGATCTTTGCCTTCTCCGCCGCCTCGGTCAGTCGCTGCAGGGCTTGCCGGTCCTGCCGGAGGTCGATCCCCTGCTCCTTCTTGAACTCGTCGGCGATGTAGTCGACCAACCGGCGGTCGTAGTCGTCACCGCCAAGGTGGGTATCGCCGTTGGTCGCCTTGACCTCGAAGACGCCCTCGCCGACCTCCAGCACCGACACGTCATAGGTGCCGCCACCGAGGTCGAAGACGAGGATCTTCTCGTTCTCCTTCTTGTCCAGGCCGTAGGCGAGCGCCGCCGCGGTCGGCTCGTTGATGATGCGAACGACGTTGAGACCGGCGATCTCGCCGGCGTTCTTGGTGGCCTGCCGCTGCGAATCGTTGAAGTACGCCGGCACGGTGATCACCGCGTCGGTGACCTTCTCGCCGAGGTAGGCTTCCGCGTCGGTCTTCAGCTTCTGCAGGATCATGGCCGAGATCTGCTCGGGGGTGTAGCGCTTTCCCTGGATCTCGACTTCGACCCGGCCGTCTTTGCCGGCGACGACTTTGTAGGGGACCATCTTCCGCTCGGTCTCCACTTCGTCGTACTTGCGACCCATGAAGCGCTTGATCGAGAACACGGTGTTCTCCGGGTTGACGGCCGCCTGCCGTCGGGCCAGCTGGCCGACGAGGCGCTCCCCTGTCTTCGTAAATGCGACGACCGACGGCGTGGTCCGTCCCCCTTCCGCGTTCGGAATGACGACCGGCTCGCCGGCTTCCATGACGGCGATTACCGAGTTCGTCGTCCCCAGGTCAATGCCTACGGTCTTTGCCATCTTTCGACTCCTTGAATAAATGCGGGCCCCGGGCGCGCGGCGCCGGAGGCAAGCTGGGCCATTTATACCCTCGTGATTTCAGCGCTAAACGAAGCGGACCAGCCTGCTTTAGCTCGCCGCGCCGGGGTAGAGTTAGTCTAGGACCGAATGCGTACGGTGATCGTGGGCTGCGGCCGGGTCGGCTCCAGCCTGGCCCGGCAGCTGAGTGAAGAGGGAGACGATGTCGCCGTCGTTGATTCGAGCGAGGCAGCCTTCAACCGGCTGGGCGAGGACTTCGCCGGCGAGATGGTATTTGGGTCGGCGGTCGATGAGGACATCCTCCGGCGCGCCGGGACCGAACGCGCCGAGGCATTCGTGGCCGTGACCAACGCCGATACCACGAACATCATGGCGGCCCAGCTGGCCCAGCATGAGTTCGGCGTGAAGAAGGTGATCTGCCGGATCTACGACCCGGCCCGCGCCGATCTCTACGCCGAGCTCGGCATCGAGACCATCTGCCCAACCACGATCGGGGCAGACAAGGTCACGCGCTTCTTCGAGAAGTAGGTGAGCGCACCCGAGCAAGCGCCCGGAGGCGCGATTGGAAGCAGCGAACTTCGGCGCGACGTCAGCGTGTGGGGCTCCTACATGTGGGGTTATGCCGATGTGGGCGCCGACATTTATGTGGCGCTTGGGATCGTGGCGTTGGCTGCCCTCGGCTTCACGCCACTCGCATTCCTCGCCGCCGGCCTGGTCTACGCGATGGTCGGCCTCTGCTACGCGGAGCTGGCCTCAGCCTATCCCGTCGCCGGTGGGGGACAGTACTTCGCGTTGCGCGGGCTCGGTGATCTCTGGGGATTCGTCGCCGGATCGGCCCTCCTCCTCGACTACACCATCGACATCGCACTCTTTACCGTCATCTCGTTCGGGTACTTCAATTACTTCCTGCCGTTCGCCAAGACGGCGGCGATCCAGGTCGGCCCGAGTCACGTGTACTGGGTCTGGCTCCTCGAAACGCTGGCGGGCATCCTGCTGCTGGTCTGGATGAACGTCCGCGGGATCAAAGTGTCCTCGACCTTCAACAATTTCCTGGGCGTGATCGCGATCGTCGGCCAGGCGGTCATCGTCATCGCCGGCTTCAGCCTGGTCTGGGACCCAAACCTCGTCGTCCAGAACTTCACGCATTACCCGGCCACGCTCGGCGATTTCGCCCTTGGCTCATCGCTGGCGATCATCTCCTTCGTCGGGCTCGAGTCCATTTCGCAGGTGGCCCAGGAGACTCGACGGCCGGCGACCATCATCCCGAGGACGTCGATCGGGCTCATCCTCTCGGTGCTCTTATTCGCGCTGGCATTCTCCATCCTCGCGGCCGGGATGCTGCCCCTCGGGCAGGGCCCGAAGAACGGCTTTTACGGCCACAGCGGCGATCCCGTCGCCCTGATTGCCGGCCACATTCCGGTAATCGGGATCGTGGCGGCGCCGGTGACGGCGCTGATCGGCGGAGTGATCGTCTTCATCTCTGCCAACTCCGGCGTCGTGAGCGCCTCACGGCTCACCTACTCGATGAGCCTCTTCAAGCTGGTGCCAAACTGGTTCAACCGGGTCAGCAAGCGCTATGCGACCCCGACGCGAACCATCGTCGTCTTCAGCGGCGTTGCAATCGTCCAGACGCTCATCGCCTTCTTCACGCCAGGCGGCTCGGGCGCAACCGACAACGCCGCGATCGAATTGCTGACCGACCTCTATGCGTTCGGGGCCACCACCGGCTACCTGATCGTCTTCGTCTCGTTGATCACGCTGCGTTTCAAAGATCCATACACGCCACGCCCCTATCGGATGCCGCTCAACATCCCGATCAAAATCAAAGATCGGACTGTCGATTTTCCCGTGCTCGGCGTCCTCGGCATGATCGGGGTGGCCATCACCCTGTTCGAGGTGGTTTTGACCCATCCGCTGGGGCGGATCGCCGGCCCCCTCTGGGTGCTGATCTGCGGATTGCTGTACATCGCGTACCGCAAGCACCAGGGATTGCCGGCCTTCGGGAATGTTCCGCGCAACTGGGAAGATGCCCAGAAGCGCGTCCTTCGGGAAGCCGAGGAATTCGAATCGCTGGAAGAGTACGAGGCCGTGCTGGCCGAGCGCGACGCCCCCGGGCCGAGTCCGGCATGACGCCCTATCGCTTCACCCGCATCGTCGGATTCGCCTCGCTCGTGGTCGGCGTGCTCATCCTGGCGCGCGACCTGATCGAGGTGCACTCGGTGCCCTATGGCATCGCCGGCGTCGGCCTGCTGGCGTTCGGTGCCTGGCGCTTGCAGGCGGCGGCCCGGCTGCGTCCTTGAACCTCGTCCTCAGTCCCCTCGGGATCACCCTGGCAGTCGGCTTCACCGTCGGGCTGGCCGGCACGCTCGGCTGGATGCTCCGGGTGCCGCCGCCGGCGCCCCGCGGCGCGACCAGCAGCGTGCGGTCGGTGGAATCGATCCGCAAAGTCCTGGTGCCGATCCTCGACCTCGGCGCGTCGGTGCGTGCCGTAGAGCTGGCGGCCCGGCTCAACCAGGGCCACAAGGCGGAGATGGTCATCGTCTACGTGCACGAGATCCCGCTCCAGGCGCCGCTCGTGATGCCGGAGAAGGACCCCCGCATCCAGCGGGCGCTCGACGCCGCTGCCTTCATCGCGACCCAGCACGCCATCCAGCCGCGCACCAAAGTCAATGTGGCCCGGCAGGCCGGCCACCGGATCGTGGAGATCGCCCGCGAAGAGGCCGTCGACCTGATCGTGATGGGGATCAGCCACCAGAATCGGCCCAATGAAAGCCCGCTCGGCCGGATCGCCGAGCACGTTGTTCGGAACGCTCATTGTGAGGTCGTCGTCGACCGGGTGCCGCGACAGAAGGTGACGCTGATCCCAAGCGAGATCAGCTAACCGAACCGGTCAGCGGGCGAGCACGACGTAGACCGCCACCGTCCCGACCGCGTTGTTGAGCGCATGAAGCAGGACGGTGTTCGTCAGCAGACCGGTCTTCGCATAGAGCAGGGCGAGCACGATCCCCATGTAGGTGAAGACGGGGAGCAGCGCCAAGCTGACGGCCGGGCTGGCGTGGGCAAGGCCGAACGCGATCGCGCTCAGGGCGACCGCGGCCCACAGTGGCAGCCGGCCCCAGAGCAGGCGCAACAGCATGCCCCGGAAGAAGGCCTCCTCGCACAGCGGCGCGGCGACCGCCGTCACGAGCAGGGCGAGCGCCAGGATGCCGATGCCGTGGGGATGCTGGATGAAGAGCAGACGGCTGTTGCCGGGGACGACCTGGCCACCATTGAAGACCATCGACGAGAGCGCGCTGACCACCGCGATGCCGACATACCAGGGGATGAGCAACCCCAGGGTCAGGCCAAGGTCACGCGGCGACGGCCAGCGCAATCCGAGAAACGCCAGCGGCGAACGAAGCCGCCGAAGCGCGACGGCGATCCCGGCGCCGAAGGCGAGATAGACGCCGAGCGTCGCGCTGAGCGCGATCGTCTCCAGGTTCGCGCGGTAGAAGCCGCGGTCCAGGCGAGCCAGGGCCACGAGCATGGCGAACACCAGGATTACCCCCAGGACCGTGAACGCGAGCACCGGGACCAGGTCCAGCCAGCGCAGCCGCTCGACCGTCTGCGCTGGTGCGGCCGGCGCCAGCCCTTCCATCGATCAATTATCGGCAGCGAGTCGCGGTCAGCCGGCGATCCGGCTGATCCGCTCGCCGTAGGGCAGGCCCAGCGTCGCCCGGATCTCGAGGCTGAGCCGCGAAAGGGCCACCCTGGATTTCAGGAAGTAGCGCTGCACATTGGGGGCGGTGTGCCACCAGAGATTGTCCTCGGGCTGGCCGTTGCTCACAATCCAGATCGGAATCCCGCCGCACACCGAGTCGCTGGCCCATCGTTCGATCAGTTCACGCCCGTCGAGGTCCGGTAGCGTGAGGTCCGCCAGGATCAGGGCGGGGACGCGGCCACGGACGAACGCATCCGCGTCCCGGCCGGTCCGGACATGCTCGAGGGGAATCCCATCCTTACGAAGTTGGATCACATAGAGGTCGGCGACGTCGGGATCGTCCTCAACGAGTAGGACCCGCAACTCCCTCGCCACACCAGCGACATTAGGAGAGCAAGCTTGCGACCGGCGTTGCGCTCACCTTGACGGCGATTCGCTCAGGCGGCGGGCCGCATGCGCTTGCGCGCCGTGCGATAGGCGTCGTAGGCGCAGAACGCCCAGAGGCCGAGGCCACCGAGGTCAAGCGGGATGCCCACCGCCGCGCCGATGACGGTAAGATCCAGCTCCGTCCCGATCACGAGCGGTCCGACGATGGCCGCGAAGAAGGCGACTCCTTTAAGCGGCGCACCCGCATACCAGTGACCCAGGCCGGGGACGATCGACAGCCGGGCGGCCCGGCCGGGGTTTAGCGGCCGGTTCTTCTTGAACCGCCCGGTCCCATCGATGATCTCGCCCGTGAGCGGCTGGACCCGAAGTTGCGCACCGCAGTGTGGACAGAATGCTGCCTCGGCCGCCACCGACCGGCGGCAGCGCGGACACGTTTGCATGAAGCAAGCGTACTAGCATTACCGACGGTGCCGGCACCCCAACCCTGGAGCCACCACTGACCGAAAAGCGCCGTACACTGCGCGAGGCGATCGCCGAGCAGGTGCATGACGGCGACGCCATCGCCCTCGGGCTTGCCCTCGAGTCCGGCATCCCGTTCGCCGCGGTCCACGAGATCATCCGCCAGCAGCGCCGCGACCTGACGCTGATCGGTCCGATCTCTGACATGGCGTTCGACCAGATGATCGCGGCCGGCACGGTGGCCAAGGTGATCGCGGCCTGGGTGGGGAACGTCGCCGGTGGCTCCGGGTACGGCTTTCGCCGGGCTTACGAACAGGGCCAGCCGCGGCGGATCGTGATGGAGGACCATTCCAACTTCACGGTGGGACTGGCGCTGAAGGCCGCGGCGATGGGTCTCCCCTACCTTCCCACCTTCACCGGGCTCGGCGGCGATATCGTTCGGTCGCACCCGCGCATCCGCCCGATCGATGATCCATTCGGTGGGCCGCCGCTGCTGGCCGTCGGTGCGCTGCGACCGGACGTCGCCATCATCCACGTCCAGCGCGCCGACCCGCAGGGCAACGCGCACCTGTGGGGCAACCTCGGCCTCACCGTCGAAGCGGCGTACGCTGCTCGGCGTACCATCGTGATCTGCGAGGAAGTCGTGCCGGACGCGGTGATCCGCAGCGACCCCAACCGGACCGTCATCCCCGGTTTCCTGGTCACCGCTGTCGTCGAGGAGCCCGGTGGCGCCCTGCCGTCTTCGGTGCAGGGCTACTGGCGTCGCGACTTCGAGCCCTTTCTCAGCTACCATCGGATCTCGCGCACACCCGAAGGGTTTGCGTCCTGGCTGCGCGAGTGGGTCCTCGACCTCCCGGACCGGCAGGCATATCTCCGCCACATGGGCGCGCCGACCAGCGAGCGGCTACGCGTCACCGATCGCCGGCTTGCCGCCGCGACGAACTTCGCGCCATGACGGCCACCTACAACCGGCGAGAGCTGATGGTGGTCGCCGCCGCGCGCGAGATCCATGATGACGAGGTCGTCTTCGTCGGCATGCGCCTGCCCCTGCTTGGCTTCGGGCTGGCCAAGGCGACCCACGCGCCGAATGCCGTGGGCCTGTTCGAGAACGGTGTGATTCGCGATCAGCCCGCCGAGACGTTCATCTATACGATGGGGGATCCGCCCAACATCGCCGGCGCGGTTGCGTGCCTCGGCTTGCTGGACGTCATGAGCCTGCTGCAGCAGGGCCGCGTCGACGTGGGATTCATCGGTGGGGCGGAAATCGATCCGCTCGGCAACCTGAACACGACCCGCACCAGCGGGAGCGGCTGGATGATTCGCCTTCCGGGGAGTGGCGGTGCCGGCGACATCGCGTCGCTGGCCGGCCGGACGGTCTTGATCATGGAGCACGAGCCACGCCGCTTTCGCGAGCGGGTCGATTACGTCACCTCGCCGGGCCACTTCCCGGGCCGGCGGCGGGGCGGTCCGGCCACGCTGATCACCACACTCGGCGTCTTCGACCTCTCGGGCGGCCGGGTGCGCGCCGCCAGCCTGCATCCGGGGATCAGGGCCCAGCAGGTGCGGGAGGCGACCGGGTTTCCGATCGACATTGACGATGAGGTCGCCGCCACCACGCCACCCTCGGCCGAGGAGCTGGCCTACATCCGTCACGCCGATCCCCAGGGATTCTGGACGGGTGATGCCGTGAAGGCTGGATGAGCGCGACGGCTCCGGTCTGGACACCGACGGAGGCGCAGGCGCGCCAGAGCCGGCTCTGGCAGTTCATGCAGGCGCACGGCTGCACCAGCTACCCGGAACTCTGTCAGAAAGCGGTCCAGGACCCGCCGTGGTTCTGGGATGCCCTGGTCAAAGATCTCGGCATCGTGTGGTCGACGCCGTACCGCGAGGTCATGGACCCCTCCGCCGGCATTCCGTTCACCCGCTGGTTCCCCGGCGGCCGGCTGAATGCATATGAGTCAGCCGTGCTCCGCCACCGCCGGTCGGACCCGGATCGGATTGCGATCATCGGCGAAACCGAGGCAGGGGCGACCCGGCAGCTGACCTACGCCCAGCTCGAGGCGGCGGTCGAGCGCACGGCGGCCGGCCTTCAGGCGATCGGCGTCGGGCGGGGCGTCGCGGTCGGCCTCTACCTGCCGCTGGTGATCGAGAATGCGGTAGCCCTGCTCGCCTGCACCAAGCTCGGCGCCGTCGCCGTGCCCCTCTTCTCCGGCTTCGGCGCGGAGGCGATCCGCCAACGACTCGCGGATGCGGAGGCCCGCGTCCTGATCACGGCCGACGGCGCCTTGCGTCGCGGCCGCCCCGTACCGATGAAACCGATCGCGGACCAGGCGGCGGCCGGGCTGCCCCAGCTGCAGCGGTTGGTGGTGGTCGCGTGCGTCGGGACGCTCGTCCCGATGCAACCGGGGCGGGACCTTACCTGGGACGAGCTCCAACGCGACGACGGTCGTCGCGCGCCGACGGAGCCGATGTCCACCGACGAGCCGCTGATGCTCCTGTACACGTCGGGGACGACGGGCCGGCCGAAGGGCACCGTCCACGGACACGCGGGGCTGCCCATCAAAAGCGCACAGGACTGGGCCTTTGGGATGGACGTCCGCCCGGACGACCGCATCATGTGGGTCACCGACATGGGGTGGGTGATGGGACCGTTGCTGGTCTTCGGCAGTCTGATGCTCGGTGGCACGGCGGTCTTCTACGATGGGGCTCCGGACTATCCGGATCCGCGGCGCGTGTGGGCGGTCGCCGAGCGTCACGGCGTCACCCACCTCGGCATCTCCCCCACCCTCACCCGGGTGTTGATGGCGTCCGGCGAAGGGGCCCTCCCGGCGCGGCCGGTCTCCCGGCTGCGTGTCCTGGCTTCGACCGGCGAACCATGGACGCCGGAAGCCTGGACCTGGCTCTTCGAGGTCGTCGGACGCGCAGCGGTGCCGATCATGAACTACTCGGGCGGGACGGAGTGCGGCGGCGGGTTGGTCTCCGGAAACTTTCTGACGCCCGCGAGGCCCGGCAGCTTTGCCGGGCCGATCCCCGGCGTTGACGCCGCCGTCTTCAACGACCAGGGTCAACCGGTAAGCGGCCAGGTCGGCGAGCTGGTCGTGCGCCAGCCCTACCTCGGCATGACGCTCGGACTCTGGAAAGATCCACAACGGTACCTGGACACGTACTGGTCACGCTGGCCCGATATCTGGGTTCACGGCGATTGGGCGATGGTGGACGAGGACGGGCTGTGGTACATCCTCGGGCGTTCCGACGACACCATCAAAGTCGCCGGCAAACGGGTAGGACCGGCGGAGGTGGAGGCTGCCGCCCTCGACGGCACCGAAGTGGCCGAGGCGGCCGCGGTCGGGATTCCGGATCCACTCAAGGGTCAGTCCGTCGTCGTGTTCGCGGTGCCCCGGCCGAATGCCGACCCGGCGGCGGTTCCTGCTGCGGTCTCGCGCAGCATCGAGCGTTCGCTGGGCAAGCCCTTCAAGCCGTCAGCGGTCCACGTCGTCCCGCGCCTACCCAAGACCCGCAACGGCAAGATCCTCCGCCGGGTGATCCGCAACGTGTTCCTCGGCGACCCACCCGGCGATCTGTCGGCGATCGACGATATGGGAACGCTGGAACCGATCCGCACGCTCGGTAGACCGGACGCTCCCTCCCCGCCGGGGACGGTACGGTGAGGGCCTAGTTCCGGAAGTACTCGCCCAGCGCGGGGTTGCTCGACCAGCCCGCGGCCCCCAGGTGGCCAAGACGGAAACCGTCCTCGATGGTCCGCAGCAGGCCGTAGTGATTCTCGGCGATGCCCGAGCGGAAGCCACTGATTGTCCGCGGCGAAATGATGAGCGTCGCGACATGCCCGCCCCAGCTATCACTGCAGCAACCGGCGCTCGTGGACCCCTCATCCCACGTGATGAAGAGCGCGCCACCGTTGCGGAACGCTGCCGAGCCGGTGATCGTCGGCACGACACTGCGCAGCCAGGCATCCCCCGCTGCGAGCCCGCAGTCGTGCGTGTCGTTGCACATGTCGGGCGTGATCCAGACGAAGTTCGGCACCGGTCCAGCGCTCATGTCGCCACCGAATTGCGTAAATGGGACGACGTGCGCCGCGCAGCGCGCCGGGTTGTTGCGGATGTCGATGTAGTACATGAAGGGGTTGTGTTTCATCGCGTAGTTGCCGGACGAAGTCCCCATGAAGCAGGGCGTCGGCATGTCTTCCATGTAGGCCTTCCAGGAACGGCCGCTTGCTTCCAGCTGGTCCGCGATGTTGCTGGCGCTCACGTAGCAGGTGGTGCAGTCGCTGGCGATCCCGAAGGTGCTGCCCGCCGTCAGGGCCAGGTAGTTGGGCAGGCTCGGGTGGGATGCCCCGTAGTAGTTCGTGGCCAGGCCGTTATTGACCGCCAGGGTGTTGATGAATGGCGCGGCGGGGTTGCCGATGACGCTGCCGTATTCGTGGTTCTCCAGCACGATCACAAAGACGTGGGCAAAGGCGGGAACCGCGCCCGCGGGTTGGGCCGGCGGCGGCGCGGGATGGGTAGCCGTGGCGGCGCCGAACCGAGCCGCGGCGGCTGGTGAGGCAGCGGGAGTGGGCGTCGCCACCGCCAGCGCCCGGCTCGCAAGCTGCGCACGGCGGTCGTCGAAGTCCCAGCCCTGCTCGACCGCCGAAGGGCGGAGCGTCGTCGTGGAGTTGACGGGCTTTGTCCCCAGCACCATCGCGGTCGGCACGGCCGCCACGGCGGCGACCCCGGCCACGATCAGCGCGGTCCGCAACCCGAGGAATCTCATGAGCCGATTGACGCGATCGAGCTCCGCTGTCTTGCGGATTGCACGTAGCGTGACACAACCTGCAGGTGAATCCATTTGCCGGTTCTCCACGTTGTATGTGGGTAGGAGGACCTGATGAAACCCCTCAACGCCGAACTGGCCGCCCGTGCCTGGGAGTTTGCCCAGGGCCTCGATCTCTCGGAATATCGCCGGCTCCAGGACGAGGTCCGCAGCACCTGGCCCGCGACGACGAAGCTCAACGGCCTCGACTTCGACCGGGCGTTCCTCGCCTTCATCGCGGAGCGCTGGTTGGACAAAGCGGCGTAAGTTCGCGACAAATACGTCGTTACTCGCGCAGGCCCGGACATGTCCATCAACGATGGCCTGGCGCTCATTCGCCGGCATGACTTCGAAGGCGCGCTGCCGCTGCTGGCCGCGGAGGTGCGAAAGCGTCCGGACGACGCGTACGCTGCCTACTACCTTGCCTACGCCTTCGTCGGCGCCCAGGACCCGCAGCCCGCGGTAACGCTGCTCGCGAAGATCGTCGAGGTCCATCCGGATTTCACCGACGCCCGCACCCTCCTCGGCCTTGCCCGAATCCGGATTTCCGACTTCGCCGGGGCGACGACCGACTATGAGGCCGTCATCGCCAGGGAGCCCAAGAACGCCGCCGCCCTGCTCGGCCTGGGCATGATCGCGTACTGGAAGCGCGAGACCGCGATGGCGGAGGACTACCTCGACCGTGCGTTACGCGGCGATCCCGGGGCGCGAGATGCCCTCGTCTTCAAGGCCGACCTGCGCTACGCCGCCGGCGACATCACCGGCGCCGTCATGCTGCTGCGCGACGCGAAACGGTTGCGGCGCCCCTCGCTACCCGAGGTCTCCGATGCCGAGATCGTCGACCGGCTGGTCCGCTACGAAGCCGCGCTGCAACCGCTCCGCAAGGCCCGCGGCGGCCTGCCCGACATGCCGGGCTGGGTGTTGATCGTCGTCGGCGTTACGCTGGCGCTCACGTTCATGGCCGCCGCCGGTCTCCCCGGCGCGTGGAATGGGATGCGCCACTACCAGGACGGCAAGGGACGGCTGGTCAGCCTGGATTACGCGGGCTGCGCCGCGGAGATGGAACAGGCGGTCGAAGCCGTGCCAAACTCACCCAAGGCCTGGGCCTACGAGGCCTACTGCTACCTGCTCGACAAGGACAACAAGGCCGGGCTTTCCGCCTGGTATACCGCCCGCAGCTACGACCCGGCGATCACGCTCGACACCCAATCGGATCAGCAGATCCTGCTGGTCAAGGTACGGCTAGCCAGTCTCCCGCCGAAGGCCGCCAAATGAGCGGAGCCCTCGATCCCATCCAGGAAGATCTTCCATTCGACCTCCCCGCCGGGGTGCCCGCCCGCATCACCCCATCGAGCCAACCGGGCACCGGCCTGGCACCCTCGCTGTTCGAGCAGTTCTGGATGCGGCTCCGCGGCCTGCCCTGGGCGCGCTGGCGAGCGCAGGCGACGCCGGTGCTGAAGACCGGAGCCGGGCAGCTCGGTACCGTGGCCCGGGTCGCCGTCACCCGGGGCGGCACCGTTGCCAGTATCGCGGTCAGGCGCGGAACACCGTACACGCTGCAACTCGCCAAAGCGACGGCTCGGATCAGCCTGGTGCGTGCCTTCCCACTGCTGATCGCCCGCACCATTCACCTCTTCGGTTTTCCGGCGGTCGTGCTGCGAACGGCGATCCAATTCTCCATCGCCCACCGCGCCGGTCTGGCCATCGACGAGGTCACCTATTTCCGGGTTGATGACCCCGCGGGGTTCACGGTCTACGAAGCCCCCCCGCGATTGGGCACGGCGATCGCGATCACCTACCTGCCGACGCTGGTGCTGTGGATCTTTGCCGTCCTCTGCCTCGCCCAGGCGCTTACCCCGCGAACCGTCCTTCATCTGCCCATCACCTGGCTGACCTGGGTGCAGCTCTGGCTGGGGCTGGCGTTCGCGGCCCACATGCTGCCTTCGTACGAAGAGGCCGGCCCGGTGGCGGAGCAGGCGCGGGTCGGCGTCGTGAAGGCTGACCCGGTATCCGTCTTCTGGGTGATCCCGGCGCAGATCGTCGCGGTCCTGACCCGGTTCGGCGGGATCCTGCCGGCGGTCGTCGGCGTGCTGGCCTGCTGGTGGCTGGCGGGCGCGATCTTCCGCTAACGCCACGCGTCCGCATCACTGGGTTTCCTGTACGCTTCCCCGGTGGCCAGCGCCCGTTTCTGGGGGGTACTGTTCAGCCTGCTTACGGCAACCTTCCTGTCGAGCTGCGGCGCCGACCCGAGTTCCCCACCGCCCCTCCAGGCAACCGCATCATCCCCCGTGGGCTGCAAGACGGGACAGAGCTACCAGCACACGACGCTCGGATACCATCTCTGCTTCGCCGGCGGCTGGACCTCGCGCGACTACACCGCCGAGCCGGGAGCCGGTGGCGCGGTCAGCGTCGTGGCGTTCGGGCCGCCGTCCGTGGTGCCGGCCCACGTCCCGGCGTCGGGCGCCTTCAACCCGCCGATCGAGGTCCGGGTGGTGGCCGGGCCCAAGAATCAAGCTGAAACCAGCCTCGTGCAGGGCAACCAGGTGACGCAGGTGACGGTGGCGGGCATCACCGCCGACAAGATCGTCGTAAACGATTCCGGCCCGGCCAACGGAGCCATCATCGTGGTCCTCGAGCACCAGGCCAACACCTTCGAGATCGAGGAGGCCCCGGGCGGCACCTACGATGCCGCCTTCCAGCAGGTGCTGGACAGCTTCTCCTTCCCGGCCGGCTAAGCGGGATTTTCTCCCCTGGTATGCGGGTCGCCTCTATCCTTCCCCCACTGGGGGAGGGTTGGGGTGGGGGTTTCTCCGGCCGGCTGGTGGAGGCGGCGAGAATCGAACTCGCGTCCGAAGCAGCGTCCCGCAAGACATCTACGAGCGTAGTCCCGGTTTTGCATCTCACCGGCCCGGCTCCCGTGGGACAGGATCCGCACCGGCCAGTCGCGGTATTGAGTCCCCCCGGCGGCCGCGACGCCCGCCGGGAGCGAGTCAGCGGAGTTTACGCCGGACACCGCTCCTGCTGACCGAGAGCGGGCCGGCGCCGGGGATAAATCCCCGGTTGACTACGCTACTTACGCAGCGTAAGCCAGTTCGCGATTGGCGTTTATAGCCTTGCCGCTTTTACGTGCTCGGCGACACGGCTCGCCATCTTGCAGACCACTACCCCGTCGAGACCTGGCGCCCCCGCCAGTCAGTCGGAGCAGATTGATTGTACCCCGGGCCCAATGCCGCGAATCGGCGTTACGGTCGCGATTTCGTGGCACGATCCATCTCGCGGCGCGCGTCCTTGGCGGCGATCGCCTCGCGCTTGTCGTAGAGCCGCTTACCCTTGGCGAGGCCGATCTCGAGCTTGACCCGGTTGCGCGCCCAGTAAAGGCGCAGCGGCACGAGCGTGAGGCCTTTCTGCTTCATCGTGATGCCGAGCCGAATGATCTCCGCCTTGTGCAGCAGCAACTTGCGTTCGCGCTTCGCCTCGTGGTTGCTGCTGTGGCCGCGCTCGTACGGGCTGATGTGGACGTTGACCAGAAAGGCCTCTCCCCCACCGAAACGGACGTAGCCCTCCCGCAGGTTCGCGCCGCCCTCCCGCAGCGACTTGATCTCGGTCCCGACCAGCTCGATGCCGGCCTCCACCGACTCCAGGATGAAGTAGTTGTGGAACGCGACGCGGTTGGTCGCGATGGTTGTGTCGGCGTCGCGCTTCTTCTTCCCCATCAGCGCCGGCCCCGCGCCCAGGCGGCCGCGGTCATGCGCCGGCCGCCGGGCGGCTGCACCTCGTCGACGACGTAGCTCCCATCGATGGTCGACACCCGGATCCCCTCGCCGGCGTCGCCGCCGAGGTGGCCACGGAGCACTTTGACCTCCGCACCTTGAAGGCTGATCCAGCAGCCGGGCCGCTCACTCAGCGCGCGCACCCGCCGGTCGATTTCCTGGGCGGACATGGTTGCAGGGTTCAGCTTGCCATCCTGCGACGTCAGGCGAGGGGCGTGCGTCGCACCCTCCGCGGGCTGCGGCACCGGGCTGATTCGTCCGCGCTCGAGCTCCTCGAGGGTCTGCACCATTAGGCGACCACCCAGGTCGGCCAGCTGACTTTCGAGCGGGCCCGTCGTCGCGTCCGGTGCGATCGGCACGCGGGCCTGCGCCAGGATCGGGCCGGTGTCGACGCCCGCATCCATCTGCATGATGGTGACGCCGGTCTCGGGGTCGCCGCTGAGAATCGACCATTCGATCGGCGCGGGGCCTCGATGCCGCGGCAGCAGCGAAGCGTGCACGTTGAGCGTGCCCAACCGAGGTGCGGTGATCAGGCTGGCCGGAAGGATCTGTCCGTACGCCACCACCACCATGACATCAGCCGCCACCTGGCGAATCCGGGCTTGGGCGGCCTCGTCCTTGATCCGCTCGGGCTGAAAGACCTCGAGGCCAAGTTCCTGCGCCAGCAGCTTGATCCCGGACTGGAGCAACCGGAGTCCGCGGCCGCTGGGCCGATCAGGCTGGGTGACCACGAGCGCCACCTCGTGTCCGGCCTCCCTCAGCTGGTTCAGGGTCGGCTGACCAAATGTGGCCGTCCCGGCGAAGACGATCCGCACTGAGCGCCGGGATCCGCCCGGACTAGGCGCCGACGAGTTCCGCTTGCTTCTCCTCTTCCTGCGGTTCGACTTTGCGCAGCGTGTCGAGGCTGGTCAGGCGGTCGGTGAACAGGATGCCGTCGATGTGATCGATCTCATGCTGAATGGCCCGAGCCAGCAGGGCGTCGCCTTTGATTTTCACGGACTTGCCGTGCCGGTTCAGACCCCGCGCCACCACCTGCATGTAGCGTTTGACCTCCCCCACGTAGCCGGGCACCGACAGGCACCCTTCCATGCCGATCTGCTCTCCTTCCCACTTCACCATCTCGGGGTTGACCAGCGTGTGCAGGTTGGTGTCAGTCTTGATCACCACCACCCGCAGTCCGACACCCACCTGGGGCGCGGCCAGGCCGACGCCCGGGGCGGCGACCATCGTGTCCACCATGTCGTCGATCAGCCGGCGGATGCTGCTGTCGACGCGCGGCACCCGCTTCGCCTTCTGGCGGAGGATCGGCGCTTCCTGGGTGAGGATCGGCAGAACAGCCATTCGTGTAGAGCCTACATCGGGTCGACGTCGAGGCTCCAGCCCCGGCCCCGCGGTAACCCGTCTGCCACCCGGTGCAGGTCGGTTCCCTTGAGTGTCACCTCGAAGCGGAATTCATCCTTGAGGCGGTACACGAAGGCGGGAGAGGGTCCAAGCACCTCGATGTCTCCCAAATTGAGCAGGGCGATTGTAGCAGACAAGTGTTCGGCGGCCGTCTTCGCCTCGCGCGCGGCGCGGGCTTCGTCGCGGTGACCGTAGGTGGCCACGATCAGCTCCCCAAAAGGCGGAAATCGGTAGGCCCGGCGGACCTCCAGCTCTTCTTTGAAGAAGCCACGATAGTCGTGGTACTGCGCGTGCTTGATGGCCGGGTGGTCAGGGCTGTAGGTCTGGATCAAGACCCGGGACGCGGCGCGGCCTCGACCGGCTCGCCCGGCCACCTGGGTCAGCAGGCTGAAGGTCCGCTCCGACGAACGGTAATCGGGAAAGTGCAGGCTGGTATCGGCGTTCACCACGCCAACGGTGGTCACCCCGGGTAGATCCAGGCCCTTGGCCACCAGCTGGGTGCCGACCAGCACATCCGCATCGCCGGAGATCATCCGGTCGAAGATGAGGTCCGCTGCATCCGGCGTCTTCATCACGTCGCGATCGAGGCGAAGCACGCGAGCCTGCGGGAAGAGCGTGCGGACTTCCTGCTCGATCCGCTCGGTACCGATGCCGAAGCTCTTGATATAGCGACTGCCGCAGGCCGGGCAGCGCCGGGGGAGCGGTTCCGTGCTTCCGCAATAGTGACATTGCAGGCAGTTCAGCGACGCGTGGTAGACGAGGGCGACGCTGCAATGGGGACATTCGCGCGCCTGGCCGCAGTCGCGGCAGAGCACGAACGTCGCCAGCCCGCGGCGGTTCAAAAAAAGGATCGATTGCTCCCGGCGCGCCAGCGACTCGCCGATCGCGTCCCGCAGCGGCCGGCTGAGCGGGCCGAACTGTTCGGCCTGCAACTCCTTGCGCATATCGATGACCGTGACCGGCGGCAGCGGACGCCCTTGCGCGCGGTGCGGAAGCTCGAGCAGGCGATCCCGACCGGAAACCGCACCGAAGTAGGTCGCGACGCTGGGCGTGGCGCTGCCCAGGACCAGCACGGAACGGGTTCGCGCAGCCAGCCAGCGGGCGACCGTCGGCGCATGGTAGCGCGGGATGCGCTCCTGCTTGAACGCCGACGACTCCTCTTCGTCGATCACGATCAGGCGAAGCCGGGGAAGCGGCGCAAAGACGGCGGCGCGCGGCCCGATCACGATGTCGGCTTCGCCCCGCCGGATCCGCCACCACTCGGCAGCGCGTTCGGCCTCGGTCAGGGCGCTATGCAGCACGGCCAGCCGGCCAGGAAACCGCGAGGCGAAGCGCCCTACCGTCTGCGGGGTCAGCGCGATCTCGGGGACCAGCACCAGCCCCTGTCCGCCGGCTGCCAGCACCTGCTCGAGCAGCGCCAGGTAGACCTCGGTCTTCCCGCTCCCGGTGACACCGTGTAGCAGAAAAACCTCCGACTCCTGGCGGTTCAGCGCCACCGCGATGCGCTCCCGGGCCGCCGCTTGCGCGGCCTCCAGCGCAACCGCCGCGGGCCGGCTGACCTCGGCCGCCTGGCGCAGGATGCGGCTTTGCCGGCGACGCTTGACCGATCGCCGGACGACGGCCCGGACGCGCGGCGGTACGACGGCCCGGATCACTTCGTCGAGCGGCACGAGGTAATGGGCGGCGACGAACCCCGCCAGCTCCACCAGCACCGCCGGAAGCACCGGCTCGGCGTCGACCAGCGCTTCGATCGGTTTGAGCTCGAGGATGGTTGGCGCCTGATCGAGCGCGTAGACGAATCCGGTCACGGTTCGCTTCCCGAATGGCACTCGAACCCGATGGCCGACCTCGATCACGCCGCGCAGCGCCTCGGGCACGGCGTAGTCGAAGAGTCCCGTCTGACTCCCGACGCGGGCCTCGACGGCCACCTGCGCGATCGGGCGAAGGGCCGTCTCAGCCGCCGCGGTTGCGACCTGCATCGATGGCGTCCCAGATCCGGCCCGCCACCTCCCACTTCGGCAGCCGCGGGACCTCGGTCACGACGCCGGACGGCGTGACGACGGTCACCGCGTTGAAGTCGCTGGCCAGCCCCTGGCCGTCGACCCCCACCTGGTTGGCAACGATCATGTCCAGCTGCTTGGCCTTGAGCTTCTGCTGGGCTTGCGCGCGGAGATCCTCCGTCTCCGCCGCGAAGCCGACGCGATACAGCCCGCGACGTGGCCCGAGCGTTTTCAGGATGTCGACATTGGGGCGCAAGTGCAAGTCCAGCGGCCGGTCGGTGCGTCGCAGCTTGGACGGGGCGACCTGCTCCGGCGCATAGTCGGCGACCGCCGCGGCCATGACCAGCACGTCGGCGTCCGCGCTGGCCTGCTCGAGGGCACGCAGCATTTCGTTGGCGCTGCCGACCGCGACTTCCGAGATCCCTTCCGGGTTCGAGGGCACGGTGGTGACCAGCGTGACCTGGGCGCCGCGCGCCGCGGCGACCTCGGCCAGCGCGCGCCCCATCTTGCCGCTGGAGAAATTGCCGAGATAGCGGATCGGGTCGACGGCTTCCCTGGTGCCTCCGGCGCTGACGACCACTCGGAGACCCTCGAGATTGCGACGGTCCGCGAGCACCGCTTCGATGACGGCCACGATCCGCTCCGGCGCGGCCAGCCGGCCTTGCCCGGACTTGCCGGAGGCGAGACGCCCACTTGCCGGGTCGACCACCACGGCGCGCCGCGCCCGGAGCGCGTTGAGATGATCCTGGGTCTGCTGCTGGGTAAGCATCGCGTCGTTCATGGCCGGCGCGAGGACCAGTGGCGCACGGCTCGCCAGCGCCGTCCCGGACACGATCTCATCCGCGAGCCCCAGCGCCAACTTCGCAATGGTGTTGGCGGTGGCCGGGATGATCGCGATCAGCTCCGCCCACTCCGCCAGCGTGATGTGGCTCTCGCCTCCACCCTGGGGTGTGAGCCAGTCGGCGGCGACCGGATGATAGGAAAGCGCTTCGAAGGTCAGCGGTGTGACGAACCGCGTGGCCTCCGGCGTCATCAGCACCCGCACCTCGGCCCCGGCCGCGGTCAGCAGCCGGATGCACTCGATCGCCTTGTAGGCGGCGATCCCGCCGCTGACGCCGACCGCAACCCGGCGTCCCGCCAGCCGGCCCTCGGTCATACGGGAGTCTGCCGGCGGGCGTGCTCGGCCGCGATCATCGCCAGGATCTCGCGCGCCGTCTCCTCCACATCGCGGTTGCAAACCACGTGGACATAATCTTTGGCGAGGCCCAGCTCGATCAACGCCTCCTTCTGGCGGAGCGCGAGCGCCTCCGGTGACTCCGTTTTTCGACCGGTCAGCCGGTTGAGCAGCTCTTCGGTCGAAGGCGGCGTGATGAAGATGAAGAGGCCGTCCGGCTTCCGTTTGCGGACGAAGGTCGCGCCGTGCACGTCGATCTTGAGGATGATGTCGTCGCCACGGTTGAGCGCTTCCTCGACCCGGCGTCGGGACGTGCCGTAATAGTGGTCGTACACCTTCGCCCACTCCAGGAATTCCTTTTGCTCGATCAGGCGGAGGAACTCGGGCTCGGTAACGAAGGTATAGCTGTGGCCGTCGACTTCGCCCGGGCGGGGCGGCCGAGTCGTGTACGACACCGAGTACTTGAGCTCGGGGGCCAGCTCGAACAGGCGCCGCAAGACGGTATCCTTCCCCACTCCACTTGGTCCGGAGATCACAATCAAAAGCCCGATCTTGGGCTGGGTCATCTGATCACCGCATTTTACGGTCAGCCAGCGAATTCCACGCCGATTCGAAGTCGGCCGGGGGAGGCGTTTGCCAGGTCATCGACTTCCCGGTTCGGGGATGCCGCAGCGTGAGAGCCTCCGCATGCAGGGCCGGACGGGCGATGATCGGCGACCGGCGGCCGTACGCGGGATCGCCGAGCACGGGGTGATGGACGTAGGCAAGGTGGACCCGGATCTGGTGGGTGCGCCCAGTTTCCAGCGTCACCTCGAGCAAGGAGTGGCCGCCGGCCAGATCGAGCCGCCGGAACTCGGTGACGGCCTCACGGCCGTTCGCGACCACCGCCATCCGCTGCCGGTTCTTCGGGTCCCGGCCGATCGGCGCCTCGATCCGCGCCGCTGGGTCGGCCACCTCGCCGACGACGATTGCCCGGTAGCGACGGCTCATGATCCGTCGCTGCAACTGGCGAGCCAGCTCGCGATGTGACTCGTCATTCCGCGCGACGACCATCAGGCCGGAGGTATCACGGTCCAAGCGGTGCACGATGCCGGGCCGCTCAGTGCCGCCGATCGTCGACCAGCCGGGGCCGCGGCCGAGCAGCCCATGGACGAGGGTCCCGGTCGGATGGCCCGGCCCGGGGTGCACCACCAGCCCGGCCGGTTTGTCGACGACCACCAGGTCATCGTCCTCGTACAGAATGCGCAGATCCATCGATTCGGGCTGGAGCGCGGTTGGAACGGGTGGCGGCAACTCCCAGTCGAGGCGATCGCCGGCATGCAGGCGGCTTCCCGCCCGCGCTGGTCCATCGTTGAGGCGGACGTGCCCCTGCGCGATCAGCCGCTGGACCTGGCTTCGGCTCTGGCCTTCGAGCAAGCCGGCCAGGTACTGGTCGAGTCGAGGGGCGTCGATCGGGACGGTGTGCGGCTCAGCCTCGGTCAAACGGGCTTGGCGCGGCCGCTCCGCCAGATCGTGCCCAGCAGGAGCACCGCGACTCCGATGGTGATCGCCGAGTCGGCGACGTTGAAGATCGGCCAGTGCGGAACCTGGATGAAGTCGATCACCGAACCCTTGACGCCTCGATCGTAGGCGTTCGAGATGGCGCCCCCGAAGACAAGCGCGAGGCCGAGCCGCGCCGACCAGTCACCCGCCGGCAGGCGCCAGTAATAGATAAGGATGCCGACCAGGACCAGCGCCGAGATCAGCAAGAAGCCCTGCGTGAAGGTCTGGAAGAGACCAAAGGCCGCGCCGGCGTTGCGCGTCACCGTCAGGAAGAGGACGTGGTCGACCACTTGCCGCGGTCCATAAGGAACCCCGAAGTGGCGCTCCACGTAGATTTTCGTGATGCGGTCGACGATGACGACGGCGGCGGCGATCACCGCCAGCAGGGTGTAGCTGCGGACCTTGTTCAGCGCGCCGCCACCCTGAGCACGCTGACCTGGAGCTCGTTCCCCTCCAGTTTCAGCGCGTCCGAGCAGGCGCCGTCCGGCGGCGCGCCGCGCTGGACATCAACCGCCAGCGTCTCCGCCGCGATATAGTCGCGGCCGCGCTCGAGCGCCTGGGCCAACACGCCATCGCCCTGGTAGTAGAGGCGGATCCGGTCGTCGACGGCGAACCCGCAGCGTTTGCGAAGTTCCTGGATCGTACGGACGATGTCGCGTCCCAGCCCCTCGAATTTGAGGTCCTCGGTGATCTCGGTGTCGAGGGTCACGGCTCCTCCTTCTCCCTCGTAGCGGGCCGCCTTGATGTTCAGCTCTTCCAGCAGGATGCTCTGGAGCTCGGCGCCCAGCGGCCGCTCCGCGATGGTGACGCTGCGCAGCGGCTGGCGCACCTTGATGCCGGCGGCGTTTCGCGCTGCCAGGCCGGTCGCGACGACGCGCCGTACCACCGACATCTGCTGCCGCAGTTCGTCATTCCGCCAATCGGCTTCCACCACCGGCCAGTCGCTCAGGTGGACACTTTCGGGTTGGCCCTGCTTGCCGGCGGCCAGGTTCTGATACATGGTCTCCGAGACGAAGGGCATGAACGGGGCCAGCAACCGAGTGACGCCAACCAGCACCTGGTAGAGCGTTTGGTAGGCGCTCCGCTTGTCCGCGTCCGATTCCGATTTCCAGAAGCGACGACGAGAACGCCGTACGTACCAGGTGGAGAGGTCGAGCACGAAGGCTTCCAGCCGGCGAGCCGCCGTCGGCGGGTCGTAGGCATCCATCGCTTTTTCTACATCGGCGATCGTCACCGCCAGCTCCGCCAGCAGCCAGCGATCGAGGATCGACCGCTCGCGCACCGGAACGGCCGCCGCACCGGGATCAAACCCGTCGAGCCGGGCGTAGTTGGCGAAGAAGCCGTAGGTATTCCAGAGGATGAGCAAGAACCGACGGACGACGTCCTGGACCGCGGCCAGATCGAACCGGTAGTCATTGCCAATGGCGACCGCCGAGAAGAAATACCAGCGAGTTGCGTCCGCGCCGAACTTGGCCATGACTTCCATCGGGTCGACCGAGTTCTTCAGCGACTTGCTCATCTTCCGCCCCTGCTTGTCCAGTACGGTTCCGTTCACGATCACGTTCTTGAACGCGGGCTGGTTGAACAACATGGTGCCGATGGCCAGCAGGCTGAAGAACCAGCCGCGGGTCTGGTCGACGCCCTCCGCGATGAAATCGGCCGGGAACCGTTGCTTGAAGAGCTCCTGATTTTCGAACGGATAGTGGTATTGCGCCACCGGCATCGAGCCGGAGTCGAACCAGACGTCGATGAGGTCGGTGACCCGCCGCATGATGCCGCCGCATTTCTCGCAGGGCAGCGTCACCCGGTCGATGTAGGGCCGATGCAGGTCGTCGTTCAAGGTCAGGCCGAGCTCGGCGACGGAGCCCACGCAGCGCCGCTGGTCGCATTGCTCGCAGATCCAGACCGGCAGCGGCGTGCCCCAGTAGCGCCAGCGTGAGAGCGACCAGTCGACGAGCGTCGCGAGCCAGTTTGCCATGCGCCCGCTGCCGACGTAGGGTGGGACCCAGTTGACCAGGTTGTTGTTTCGGATCAACTCGTCCTTGACGGCGGTGGTCTTGATGAACCAGGAAGTCAGCGCGTAGTAGAGGAGCGGCGTGCCGCAGCGCCAGCAGAACGGATAGGTGTGCCGGATCGTTTCCGCCCGGTACATCAGTCCACGGCGCGTGAGGTCCTCGATGATCTTGGGGTCCGCCTTCTTGACGAAGAGCCCCGCGAATGGCGTGACCTCGGGGCGGAAGCGACCGCCGAGGTCCACGACATGGCGAACCGGGATGCCCTTCTTCAGGGAAAGCTCGAGGTCGTCGACGCCATAGGCCGCCGCGGTATGCACGATCCCGGTGCCATCCTCGACCGAGACGAAGTCGGCGTCGACGACGAAGAAGGCCGGCTTGTCGGGAATCAAGTATTCGTAAAGCGGCTTGTACCGTTTCCCCAGCAGGCTCTTCGGATCGACCTCCGCCTCGACCTGGTACTCGCCCTGCAGGACCGAGAGTCGTGCCCTGGCCAGGATGTAGCGCTCGTCCCCCTGTCGGACGCGGACGTACGGGATGTTGAGCCCGACCGCGAGGGCGACGTTGCCCGGCAGTGTCCAGGGGGTCGTCGTCCACGCCAGGAAGTAGGTCTTCGGCTCGTCTTCGAGCTCGAACTTCACGTAGACGGAGGGATCCTCGACATCATCCTGATAGCCAAGCGCCAGCTCGTGGCTGGAAAGCGGGGTCTGGTCTCGCGGGCAGTAGGGCACGACCTTGAAGCCCTGGTAGAGAAGTTCCTTGTCCCAGATCTGCTTGAGGATCCACCAGACGCTCTCCATGTAGGTTGTGTCGAGCGTCCGGTATGCCTTATCGAAGTCCACCCAGTAACCCATGCGCTCGGTCACCTGGGCGAACTGGTCGATGTACTTGAAGACGCTCTCCCGGCAGAGCTTGTTGAAGGCCTCGATCCCGAACTTCTCGATGTCCTGCTTGCCGGTGAACTTCAGCTGCTTCTCGACCTCGATTTCAACCGGCAGGCCGTGCGTGTCCCAGCCGGCCTTGCGTTCGACGTAATACCCGCGCATCGTCTTGTAACGGGGAAACAGATCCTTGAGGGCACGCGCCAGAACGTGGTGGATCCCGGGAAGATTGTTGGCGGTCGGCGGCCCCTCGTAAAAAACGAACGGCGGCCGCCCCTCGCGTTGCTTCAGGCTCTTGTGGAAGATGTCTCGCTCTTTCCAGAAGCGAAGCACCTCGACTTCCAAGTCGGGGAAGCCGGCGCGCGTCGGCACTTCCTGGAACATGGACGCCAATTCTAGTGCAGGGTCTTCGGGTGCCGATGACGATTCGCGGCATCGGCGGCCGAGGTCCGGGCCTGCCGGCCCACGCGAGCCGCGCGGGACGTGCGATGCGAGCGTTTGAGGCGTCCGCCCGCGACGAGCGCCGGATCGCCTAGGCCGATGAAGCGTCGAGGCTCACCGGAGACCCTGCACTATCTCTCGTTCAGCCGAGGAACTGACCCAGAACGTACAGCGCCGCGATCGCGATCATGGGTGAAAAATCCACACCGAGGCCGGTGGGAATGACCCGACGCAGCGGCGAGAGGAGCGGTTCGGTCACGTCCACCAGAAATCCCATGAACAGCCCGTGGAAATCGCGGATGAACCATGAGGCGGCCGCGCGGACGAAGATGGCAAAGATACAGAGGTAGATCAGGACCTGGGCAAAGGTGTGCAGGAAGTTGATGGCGGTCTGCACTGGAAAAAAATTTCAGCGCGGTCCGAAGAGCGCGCGGCCCAATCGTAGCATGGTGGCGCCTTCTTCCACGGCGATCGCGTAGTCGTCGGTCATTCCCATCGACAGGACGGGCAGCGCCACCCCGAGTCGTTGGCTCGTTTCGTCGCGCAACGTGCGCAGTTGACGGAAGACCGACCGGACCGATTCCGGGTCGGGGACCATCGGGGCTACCGTCATCAACCCGCGCAGCCGCAGATGCTGGGCGGCGTTGACCACGTCGGCGACGGCCGGCAGGTCGGCGGGCAACGTTCCGGTCTTTTGTGGCTCTTCCGCCACGTTGACTTCGACCAGCACATCGAGTGGGGATTGGAGCCGGCTGTCGAGCGTCTCCGCCAGACCCGCCGCGTCCAACGACTGGACCATCCGAAATCGACCCTCGATGAACTTGATCTTGTTCGTCTGCAGGTGGCCGATCAGATGCCAGTCGACATCCGCGGGGCCGATCTCCTCGATCTTCGGGAGCGCCTCCTGCACCCGGTTCTCGCCGAAGACCCGTAGCCCGAGAGCCATCGCTTCACGGATCCGTTCCACCGGGAACGTCTTGGTCACCGCCACCAGCACGACCTGGCTCGGATCGCGGCCGGTCCGCTCGGCGCTGCGGGCGATCGTCTGGCGAACGGAGGTGAGGTTTGCCTGGAGCGAATCCGACATGGATCAGGGCGCGACCACGACCGAGAGGAAACGGCCGGGGCGACCGCCGCGATGAGAAAACCACCGGTCCTGCTCGCGGGTACACCAACCGGCCGACAGGATTCTGTTCGGCGCGACGCCCTCGTCTTCGAGCTGCAGCCGAACCGCAGCCTCGATGTCCAGTCGAATGTCGCCGCCGTCAGTCTGAAGGTAGCGATCCTCACGGCCATAGCGAATCCGGAACTGCTGCGCGACCTCGGCTCCCACCTGGTAGCAGCTCGCGCAGATGCCCGGCCCGATCAGGACGTCGAGCTGGTCGGGAGCCGTCCCATAGGCGAGATGCAGGGCCTGCACCGTCTGGGTCGCGACCCCGGCCAGGGAGCCTCGCCATCCGGCATGCGCGCCGGCGACAACCCCGCGACTTCGATCGACGTAGAGCAGCGGAAAACAATCGGCGTGATAGGTGACGATCGCCTGGCCCGGGTCGTCGGTGGCGAGGGCGTCGGTCGAAAAGACGCACTGTCCACCCTCAGGCCGTCGCCGATGAAAGGTCAGGACGTTGGCGCCGTGCTCCTGTACGGTCATGAGCGCCCGGGCGAGATCGAAGCCGACCTGGTCCGCGAGCTGCTGCCGGCGCTGCATCACCACCTCGGGATCGGTCGACCCGGTCAGTCCCATCGAGCCGAGTGCCCGCGTGCTGAAACCGTGCCGCGCCGGAAAGCCGGCGACGCTGACCACGGAGGCGAGGGCTAACGCGGCGACGGGTCAGCCTCGCTTTTCGCGGCTCAGGAGCTGGTCGATCTCGTGTTTGACCTCCTGGAGGTCCATGAAGGACCGATAGACCGAGGCGAAGCGAATGTACGCTACCTCGTCCAGACCGCGGAGCTTCTCCATCACGAGCTCGCCAACTTCACGAGAGGGGATCTCGACTTTGCCGCGGGTTCGCAGCTCGGCCTCGATCTCGTCGACTACTCGTTCCACCGTGCTGGGCGAGATCTCGCGCTTGGTCGTCGCCTTCATCAGGCCCGAGAACAGCTTCTGGCGATCGAAGTCTTCGCGGCGGCCGTCCTTCTTCATGACGTAGAGCGGCACCGCTTCGATCCGCTCGTAGGTGGTGAAGCGCTTCGAGCACTGCAGGCACTCCCGGCGCCGGCGGATCGATTCGCCGGTATCCGAGTCCCGCGAGTCGACCACCTTCAGGTCGATGTGACCACAATATGGACACTTCACTTTGTGGTCAGTATCCCAGATGTTGTGGAGCGGCGGGAGATTCAAGGACGCGAGGGCGGGGCGTCGCCCCACGCGAGTAGCGCCGGAGGTGCGAAACGAGCGTTAGAGACGTTGACCCACCCCTCGCCCGCGCCAAGCTGGCCACCGCAAAGCGGGCCGGAGTGAGAAAGGGCGAGGGGTGGGAAGGGGGCACCCCTCGCGCAGGTTAGCGGCGACCCCGCAGGAAGGCGGGAATGTCGAGGTTCGATGGGTCGAAACCGCGGTAGGCCGGCACTTCTTCCACCGGCGCCGGGCGACTGTACTGCTCGTCGATCTCGCGGCTCGTCTCCGTCCCGGTGACGAAGCCGGTGGCGACGACCGTGATCTTGATCTCCCCGGACATCTTCTCGTCGATGACGGTTCCGAAGATGATGTTCGCGTCCTTGTCGGCCGCCGCCCGGACGATTTCGGCCGCCTCGTTGACCTCGTGCAGGGTGAGGTCGGTGCCGCCGGTGATGTTGAAGAGAATGCCGCGCGCCCCGTCGATCGACGTCTCCAGCAGGGGGCTGGCGACGGCATCGCGGGCCGCATCGGCGGCGCGCTGGTCGCCGCTGCCGAAACCAATCCCCATCAGGGCGGCGCCCTGGCCGGACATCACCGCCTTGACGTCGGCGAAGTCGAGGTTGATCAGCCCGGGCTGGACGATCAAGTCCGAGATGCCTTGCACGCCCTGGCGCAGGACGTCATCGGCGATCTTGAGCGCCTCCGTGAAGGGCACCTTCTTGTCGGTGACATCCAGCAGCCGCTGGTTCGGGATGATGATCAGGGTATCGACCTTTTCCCGCAGCGTCGTCGCCGACTCTTCGGCGATGGCGCGCCGGCGCGTCCCCTCGAACGTGAACGGCTTGGTCACCACGCCGATCGTGAGCGCGCCGTTGTTGCGGGCGATCTCCGCCACGACCGGCGCCGCGCCGGACCCGGTCCCGCCACCCATGCCGGCGGTCAGGAAAACCATGTCGGCACCTTGCAACAACTCTGAGAGTTCTTGCTGGCTCTCCTCGGCCGCCTCGCGGCCGATCGTCGGGTTGCCGCCTGCGCCGAGGCCGCGGGTGAGCTTCTTGCCGATGTTCATCTTGGTCTGTGCTTCGGAGTGGGCCAGCGCCTGCAGATCGGTGTTGATGGCGATGAACTCGACGCCGCGGAGCTTCGAGCGAATCATCCGATTCACGGCATTGCTGCCGCCGCCACCGATGCCGACGACTTTGATCCGCGCATTCCCCTCCAGGGTCCGGTCGACATCGCGCATGGCTTCCTCCTTGTCGCGCTCCAGGCGCGCCCTTACGAACCGTTCGGCCGACACCCGCGGTCCCTGGCCTCCGCCGTAATCGCCGGGGATCACGGGCCGTGAGGCGAGGCCCTTCATTCGAAGCTGATCGTCCATGTTCATACCGGCCTCCTTCCTCTAGAAGAAATCCTTGATCCACCGAACGGTGCGCGTATACGCCGCCGACACGCCCGCGCCGGCCGGCGTGTGGCCGTTGGCGTGGTGCCGTAGCTTGGTTCCCCAGCGGAGCAGTCCGACGGCGGTCGCGTAGGCCGGTCCGCTCACCTGGTCGCTCATCCCGATCGTTTGCGTCGGTGCGCCAATCCTGACCGGCAGGTCCAGCAGCGACTGGGCCGCTTCCGTGAAACCGAGCAAGCGGCAGCCGCCGCCGGTGAAGACGACGCCGCCCGGCAAGAAGCCGTCGTGTCCACCGCGACGCATCTCGAGGCGCACCATCTCGAGGATCTCGCGGGCCCGCGGCGCGATGATCTCCGAAAGATGCCGGCGCGGCACGACCTGCACCCGGTCCTGCCCGATCTGGTGCAGCTCGACCATCTCCTCGCGCGGGATACAGGCCGGGATGGCATGGCCGTAATTGACCTTCAACATCTCGGCTTCCCCGAGGGTGGTACGGAGACCGATGGCGATGTCGTTCGTCACATGCGTCGCGCCAACCGGCAAAACGGCCGTGTGGACGACGCTGCCGTCCGCGAAGAGCGCGACATCGGTGGTCCCGCCGCCGACGTCGACGAGCGCCACACCGAGGTCCAGCTCGTTGTCATTGAGAACGGCCTCGGCCGAGGCCAGCACTTGCACCACCAGGTCTTCGACACTCATGCCCGCCTGGTGGACACACTTGACGACGTTCTGCACGGCCGTCAGCGAACCCGTGATGATGTGAGTCTCGACTTCGAGGCGGCCGCCGGACATGCCAATCGCATCGCGCACGCCCTCCTGGCCGTCGACGATGTAGCCGCGCGGAACGACATGAATGATTTCGCGGTCGTTGGGAACGGAGACCGCCCGGGCGGCGTCGATCACCCGACTGACGTCCTCCTGCCCGATTTCACGGTCGGAGCGCGCGACCGCGATCACTCCTCGACTGTTCTGGCTGAGGACGTGCGTGCCGGCCATTCCGACGAACGCCGACTCGAGCTTGTGGCCGCACATCCGTTGCGCGGCATCGACGGCATGGCTGATGCCGCGCACGGTCTTCTCCATATTGACGACCACGCCGCGACGGAGACCTTCGGACGGGGACTCGCCAACCCCGACGATGTTCATGCCGCGCTCCGTCGGCTCGCCGACGACGCAGCAGATCTTGGTTGTGCCGATATCTAATGCTGTGACGTATTTAGAACGGGGCAAAAACCTTTCCTGGAACGTTGGCTGGAACCGGCGAGCCCATTATAGTGTGGTCCTGCCCCCGTGACAACACAACCGGGCCCGAGTTATCCACAGGCCGCGATCGCGTGGCTAGAGAAGATGCCGGCGGATCACGGCCAGGTTGTCGAAGATCCGGACACCGAAGGCGACGATGGCGGCGAAGTACAGCTCGACGCCCAGCTTGTCGCCGAGATAGGTCAGCCCACCCGCGGCGAGTGAATTGACGAGCAGTCCGGAGATGAACACCTTATTTTCGAAATTCCCGTTCAGCCAGGCTTTGACGGCGCCCAGGACGGAGTCCAGCGCCGCCAGGATCATCACTGCCGTGTAGCGGGCGTAGCCGGCCGGGATCTGTACCGGAGCGTTGAGCCCGAGGACGATCCCGACGGTCCCGAACACGAAGACCGCCGCCACCAGCCAGAGCGCTTCGCGCGATCCCCTCGCGGGAAGCCTCACTTGCGCGCTCGCATCTGGACCGCCGGCGCGCGCGGATTCTCGAGGTTGATGTACTGGATCGGCGCCGAGGCGAGATCGATCCGGCTGCTCAGCGCCCGCAGCGCGGCCAGCTTGGGCTCCAGGGTCGCGCGATCGTCGCTGGTGACCATCTGGCCGAAGATGATGGCCCATCCGCGGTCGGTCTGCGCGCTGAGCATCTCACGGCGGTCGAGCTGGAACGACATCACCGAGATCTTGAAGGCCGTGGCAAAACCGGCGCGCAATTGCACAAGCATGGGGAGCAGGTCGCTGCCAACCGCGTGCCCGCCGCTGCGAACCGGGCCGAAGTCGGGCCGGTTGATGACCGGCAGGCTGCCCGCTTCCACCGCGGGGTCGAGCACCTCACCGAGGTCGTTGAGGTAATAGGTCGTCTCCCCCACCTGCAGGACCGCCGACGGCGTCCATTCGGTGACCTTGATCGAAACCCGATTGGGCAGTGCCAGCTTGACGCTGGCCGAGCGCACCCACGGCAACGCCTGCAGGCGTTGCTCGAGTTCCGCCTGGCTCAGGAAGAAGATGTTGCGGTCGGCCGGCAGGTCGAGGGCACCCGTCACTTGCGCCGCCGTCAGATGGCTCGTTCCTACAACCTCGACATGGCGCGGGCGAAACCCGGGCTGCGCCAGGAGAAACAGCACCGCGAAAATTTCCGCGCTGAGCACCGCAATCTGCAACAGCGCCCACAGCCGTCCGCGCGTCGAGGCCGCCGGCTTCGCGGGCGCCGAAGCGGTACGGCGGCGGCGCTTCGCGATGGTGCCGACCGTCATTCGTCGGCTCCAGGCTTCAGGATCGCGGTGTCGATCGCCGTCTGCGAGCGCTGTTTGTCGTCGAAGCGCTCGATCGCCAGCTCGACGAGCCGCTCGATCAAGCTGGGATAGGAAAGTCCCGACGCCTCCCACAGCTTTGGATACATGCTGATCCGAGTGAAGCCTGGAATGGTGTTGACTTCGTTCAGCAGGATACGGTTGGTCTTGCGCTCCATGAAGAAATCCACGCGGGCCATTCCCGCGGCGTCGACGGCCTGGAACGCGCGCAGCGCCATCCCACGAACCTCGTCCGCAGCACCCGCCTCGATCGGCGCCGGGATCAGAAGCCGCGATCCTTCGTCCAGATACTTGGCGTCGTAGTCATAGAACTCATGAGCCGGGATCACCTCACCCACCACCGAGGCCTGCGGATCGTCGTTACCGAGCACGCTGACCTCCAGCTCGCGAGCGTCGACGGCGCGCTCGACGAGGAGCTTGCGATCGAAGCTGGAGGCGAGGCGAAGACCAGCGACGAGCTCCGCGCGGTCGTGAGCCTTCGTGGTGCCGACGCTCGAGCCCGAATTCGCGAACTTCGAGAAGCACGGATAGCCCAGGCGCTCCTCGACGGTCGCGATAAAGGCGTTGGGGTCATGCTCGTACTGCCGGCGAGTGATCGGGAGATAGTCGACGATCGGTAGACCGGCCGCCGCGAAGGCGCGTTTCATATAGATCTTGTCGAGCCCGAGCGCCGAGCCGAGCACGCCGGCGCCGACGTAGGGCAGGTTGGCCAGCTCCAGCACGCCCTGAATGGTCCCATCCTCACCGTTGAGCCCATGAAACACTGGGAAAACGGCGTCGAGCGGCGGCAGCCCTCCACCCCGACCCTCCGCCTCGATGCGGGAAGAAGATTCGCGGCCGTCCTCGGCCGGGACCAGCGACCGTTGGGTCGGGTCAGGCGGAAGATAGACGTACGTGCGGGCGGCATCCTCGCTCACCAGGCGCTGGAGCGACCCGCCCACCAGCCAGCGGCCGTTCTTATCGATGTAGAGCGGCACCGGCTCGAAGCGCTCTGGGTTCATCGCGGCGATGATCGACCGGGCTGACAGGATGGAGACCTCGTGCTCGGTCGAGCGCCCGCCGAACAGGACCCCGATCCGCAGTCGCCTCATCCGGCCGGCGTCCGGCCGATGACGCGGATCTCCGGTTCGAGCTCGATGCCGAACCGTTCGAAGACGCGATTCCGCATCTCGGCCATTAAGGCTAGCACGTCATCGGCGCTGGCTTCCCCAAGATTGACGATGAAGTTCGCGTGCTTTGGCGAGACCTGGGCGCCACCGATCCGCATGCCTTTGAGCCCACTGGCATCGATCAGCCGCCCCGCCGAGTCGCCCGGCGGGTTCTTGAAGGTGCTCCCCAGGCTGCGCTGTTCGATTGGTTGGGTCGCGCGCCGATGCTTTTGGACTTCCAGGAGGCGAGCGCGCACCGCTTGCGACGTCTCAGGAGTGGTGGCGAAGGTCGCCGAAACGACGAGCCATCCCGGCCGCGCGGCCTTGAACACCGAATCACGGTAGGCGAACGCGCATTCCTTCGCCGTCAGTGTTTGATGCTGCCCCTGCGGGTCGATCGCCGCGACCTGGACCAGGCGATCCTTCACCTCGCCACCAAAGGCGCCGGCATTACCGAAGACCGAGCCCCCGACGGTCCCGGGAACTCCGGCCGCGAATTCGAGCCCGGCTCGGCCAGCCCGGGCCGCCTCGGCGGCGAGCTTCGGCATCAGGTAGCCCGCCGAGGCCGAGATGGTGTCGCCCTCCATCGACAGGTGTCGGGTGGCGATCTTGATGGTCAGTCCCGACAACTCGTCAGCCGCAAAGAGTGTGTTGGTGGCCGCGCCGATCACCAGGTACGGATGCTGCTCGGCCGTCAAGCGCCCGATCAGTTCCCCGAGTCGTCCATCGTCCGCCAGCTCGAGGAAGTAGCGGGCGCGACCCCCGATCCCGTACCAGCTGTGCGGCGCCAGCGGCTCGTGCTCCCGGACACCGGGATACGAGGCCAGCCAGGCGTCAGGCAACCGGCGAGCGCTCCAGCACCTCGGCGGTTTTCCCGACGACGTCGTCGAAACCGCGTACGGACATGCAGACGATTACGTCGCCCGGCCGCGCCGCCGACGCCAGCTTGTAGGCGGCGGAACGGGCCGAGTCCGCGACGACGACCTCACCGGCACCGCGGATCGCCTTCGCCAGATCCTGCGAGCTGACGGTGTGGGCGAGGTGACGCTCGCGCGCCGGCTCGATCGGGCCGATCACGACCAGGGCGCAGCCCTGGAACGCGTCCGCGTAGGCGTCCATCAAGCTCCTCGTGCGCGAGTAGGTATGCGGCACGAAGCAGGCCAGCACCCGCCCCGGATGAAAGCGCTCGCGGGCGGCCTGCAGCGTGGCGCGAACCTTTGCCGGGTTGTGCGCGTAGTCGTCGACCAGGGTGACGCCGCGCACCTGGCCGCGGACCTCGAAGCGCCGGCTGACGCCCTGGAATCGCCCGATCGCATCGACCGCGGCGGAAACCGGCACGCCGACCCGGACGGCGGCGGCGAGCGCGGCCAGGACATTCGCCGCGTTGTGCTCTCCCGGAAGCCTGGTGGTGACGACGGCGAGAACCTTTCCTTCGTGCCAGGCGGTGAAGCGCATTCCGTCGCCTTCGATCTGGACGTCGCGCCCGTGCCAGTCGGCGCCGCCACGCAGACCATAGGTCTCGACGTTGGCACGGGTCCGGCTGAGCAACCGGCGGACGGTCGGGTCATCCGAGTTGGCGATCAGGCGGTCCTCGGGGCCGAGATCCTCGAGCAGCTGGCGGAACACCGCCTCGTAGGCCGCTGGATCCGGAAAGACGTCGGGATGGTCCCAGTCGATGTTGGTGAGGACCGCCAGCTGGGGCGCGAAATGCAGGAACTTTGGCCGCGGATCGAAGACGGCCGAGGTGTACTCGTCGCCCTCGAAGACGAATTCTCGCCCGCTCCCCCAGGCGGCCGCCGCCCCCAGGTCTTTCGCCGTCATGCCCAGGCGGAACCCGGGGTTGCGTCCGGCAACCCGCAGGATCCAGGCGATCAGGCTGGCGGTGGTCGTCTTCCCCGCCGAGCCCGCCACGACGATGCGAAACCGATCGGCGGTGAGCTCGCCCCAGTACTCAGCCTCGCTCACCAGGCGGAGATGATGCCGGCGGGCTGCCTCGGTTTCTGGATTGCCCTCGCGCACCTGGTTGCCCTGGACGACGAGGTCCGGCTTCCCCCAGCGCATGACATTGCCAGCCGCATGGCCGTCGACCCACTTGATGCCCGCCTTCGTGAGGATGTCGGTCGTCGGCGGATACGCATCCTCGTCGGAACCGGTGACCTCATGGCCGAGCTGTTTGGCAACGAGCGCCAGTCCCGAAACCGCGTAGCCGCAGATGCCGATGAAATGGATCCGCATCAGTTGCGCCGCGCCGCCTCCTGGATGAGCCGGACAACCTCTTCGGCGGCGTATGGCCGCCCCAATCCCCGCATGGCATCGACCATCTTGCGATATCTGACCGGGTCGCCGACGATCGACGTCAACTCCGCAAGCAGGCGAGGTCCATTGAATTCCTCATCTGGAAGGACGATGGCCGCCCCCGCCTCTTCGAAGGGCCCCACGTTTAGTCGCTGGTGGCCTCCCCCGAAACGCCCGGGGACGAGCAGCAGCGGAATTCCAACGGCACTGACTTCACTGATCGTCCCGGCCCCGGCGCGTCCAAGCACGAGATCCGCGGCATAGACGAGCTCCGCAAGGTCGCCGGAAAATGGAAATGGGTGATAGCGTTCCCGAGCCGCCCCCTCGAGGTTTGCCGCCATCGCGCGGATTTCATCCGCGTCTCGCTCGCCGGTCTGGTGCCAGACCTCGAGGGCCAGGCGACCCACCATCTCCGGCAACGCCGCGACGACCGACTCATTGATTCGATGGGCTCCCTGACTGCCGCCAAGGATAAGCAGCACGTGGGGCCGCTCCGGAAAATCCGTTCGGCGCCGCCAAAAGTCGGTCCGCACCGGGGTTCCCGTCACGACGGTCTTCGCCTTCAAGTAACGCGCCGACTCCGGATACGTCGTCGCCACAACTCGCGCGAATCGCGACAGGAGCCGCGTCGCCCGACCTGGCAGATAGTTCTGTTCGAGCAGGACGATCGGAATGCTGGCGCTTGCGGCGGCCAGGATAACTGGTGCGCTCACGTACCCCCCGGTACCAACCACAACGTCCGGGCGGAACTCCCTAATGATCCTGGCTGACTGGAACAGGGCGCGGGGCACGACGAACGGCACCGGCCAATTGCGCCAGAGCTGCTCCATGTCCAACTTCGCGGCGACCACCGACTTGAGCCCGATCCCGTAAGACGGCACGATCGTTTCTTCCATGCCCCCCCGCCGGCCGACGTAGAGGACGCGACCGTCAGGATCTTTCCGCGACAGGGCCTGGGCGACGGCGATCGCCGGGAATAAGTGTCCGCCCGTGCCGCCGCCCGAGATCAATACTCGCATGCCGTATCCATCCCACCTTCTCGCTCTGGGTCGAGACGTTCATCAGTATGCCGACCGCGAGCAGCGTGATCGCGAGTGAGGAGCCTCCGTAGCTGATGAAGGGCAGCGGAATCCCGGTCGTCGGCAACGTCACGGTGACGGCGGCGATGTTGATCATCGCCTGGAAAGCGATCCAGGTCGTGACCCCGCAGGCGAGCAAGGACCCGAAGGCATCGGGGGCCTTGAGCGCCACCCGGTAGCCGCGGTAGGTAAAGAGCGCAAAGAGCGAGAGCACCGCGGTGGTCCCGATCAGGCCGGTCTCCTCCCCGACGATCGCAAAGATGAAGTCGGTGTGCGCGAATGGCAGCCACTGATATTTCTGGATGCTCTGCCCCAGCCCGAGCCCCGTGATGCCGCCCGACCCAAGCGCCACCACCGACTGAATCGCCTGAAAGCCGGTGTTGAGGGGATCTGACCAGGGATCGACAAACGCCAGGATGCGATGCAAGCGGTAGGGCTCCATGCGGATAAAGATGTAGACGCAGAGGCCGATGATCAGCGCCAGCAAGAGGACGTGCCGCTTGCGCCCGCCCGCCACCAGGAACTGCGACAGGAGGATGCCGGCGACGATCAGGGTGGTGCCGAGGTCCCGCTCGAGGATGACCAGCAGTGTCACGAGTCCCAGCAGCGCGAGGAAGGGAACGACGCCGTCCTCGAGCGACCCAAGTCGTTCCCGGTGGCGCTCCAACCAGAGCGCCATGAAGACGATGGCGGCGACCTTCGCCAGCTCAGCCGGCTGCATCTGCATCGGCCCCAGCCGCAGCCAGCGTCGGGCGCCGTTGACCTCGACGCCGAAATGCGGCAGCAGCACCACCACGAGCAGGGCGACTGTCCCCATCGCGAGCGGCCAGGCGAGCGGCCGCAGCCGGTGATAGTCGATATGAGCCCCGGCCCAGAGCAAAGCGACGCCGAGCGCCAGCCACATCAACTGCCGCTCGAAGTAGTACGCCGCGTTGTGAAACCACAACCAGCCCTGCACCTCTGAGGCTGAAAAGACCATCACCAGCCCGAACGCGGTGAGGGTCCCGACGGCGAGCAAGAGCGCTCGATCGCCGCGACGCCAGAGCCGGCTCGACGCCAGCGTCCGCCGAGCGGCCGGGAGCTCGAGCGCGGCCCGCGCCCTCACCGGCTCAACTCCGCCAACACGGTGGCCTTGAAGCGTCGGCCCCGGTCCTCATAGTCGCGGAACATGTCGTAGCTGGTGAAGGCGGGCGATAGCAGCACCACGGAGCCGGGCGTGGCCAGGGCCGCGGCCTTGCGCACCGCGTCGGCCAGGTCCGCCGCACGCTCGACCTTGTTGAGACCGGCCTCACGCGCCCGGCGGGCCAGTTCCTCGCCGGTCTCCCCGATCGTCACCAGCGCGGACACCCGGCTGGCGATGGCGCGGGCAAGCGGCTCGATCTCGATCCCTTTGTTGCGGCCGCCGGCGATCAGGACGATGGGCTCGCTGAACGCGGCAAGCGCCTTGTAGGTCGAGTCGGGATTCGTCGCCTTGGAGTCGTTGTACCAGCGGACCCCGTTGAACGTCGCAATCGGTTCCAGCCGGTGTTCGACGGCTTTGAACTGCCGCACCGCACTGGCGATCCGCTCGGGCTCGACACCGGCGGCATCGCCGGCACCCACGGCGGCCATCACGTTGCTCAGGTTGTGCTCGCCGGGGAGCGGGACATCGGCGGCCGGCAGCACCCGACGCTTCACTGCGGCGTGCGCGATCGTGATCCAGCCATCGGCCAGGGTAACTCCCCGGTCGATCGGTTGCCGCAGACCGAAGGCGAGCACCTGCCCCACCGTCTGGGTCCGCATCGCGGCGCAGGCCGGGTCATCGATATTGAGCACCGCGTGGTCCTCCGGATGCATGAAGGCGATCGCGCGTGCCTTGATCTCGACGTAGTGCGCGAACGATTTGTGCCGATCGAGGTGGTCCGGCGTGACGTTGAGGACGACGCCGATGTGCAACCGCGGTGTCGTGATCGACTCCAGCTGAAAGCTGCTCAACTCCAGCACCACCCAGTCGTCCGGGCGGAGTTGGTCGATGCGGTCGAGCACCGGCTCGCCGATGTTCCCGCCCCGCATCACGCGCAGGCCGCCGGCGCGGAGCACCTCGGCGATGAGTGCGGTGGTCGTCGTCTTGCCATTGGTGCCGGTGATCCCGGCGATGCGCGAGGGACAGGTGCGAAAGAAGAGGTCGATTTCACTGGTGACCTCGATCCCCCGCCGGCGGGCTGCTTCGACCAGGGGTTCGTCCCACGCCACCCCGGGGCTGACCACCAGAAGGTCGGCGCCGTTCAGGTCCTCCGCGCCGTAGCCGCCCAAGCGGGCCGCGATCCCGGCCCGCTCCAGGTCCGCGCGCAGCTCCGGTGTGTCCGCCCGGTCGACGACGCGGACCGATCCGCCGCGAGCGGCGATGAAGGACGCCGCGGCGCGGCCGCTCCGGCCGTAGCCGAGGACCAGTGCCCGCCGGCCTTTCGTTTCGATCGACACCTTACGCCGCCGCGCCCGGCCGCGCCAGCGCCAGCGCCAGCACGGCGGCGACCAGCGAGCCGGTCCAGAACCAGACGGCGATGCGCGTCTCGCGCCAACCGGAGACGATGAAGTGGTTGTGCAGCGGCGACATCCGGATGATCCGCTTGCCGGTCATCTTGAAGCTCGCCACCTGCGCAATCACGGAGACGGTCTCGATGACGAAGACCAACGCCAGCAAGGGCAGGTACCAGAGAAAGCCGGTCGTGATCGCGGCGGCGACCATCGCCGTCCCCAGCGCCAGGCTTCCGGTATCGCCCATGAAGAGGCGGGCGGGAAAGAGGTTATAGACGAGGAAACCCGTAAGGACGCCGGCGAGGATGGCCGGCATCAGCCCGGCACCCGGCCGATGTTGCAGCACCGCGATGACGGCCAGGGCGCCGAACGTGATGCCGCCGGCGCCGGCGGCGAGGCCATCACTGCCGTCGGTCAGGTTGAAGGCATTCGAGCCGGCGGCCACCGCCAGGGCGCTGACCAGGATGATGATCCAGCCGCCGATGGGATGTCGTCCGTCGAAGGGGACGAGCTGGCTGGTGAGGCCCCAGCGTAACGCGAGGTAGCCGAGCAGCGCACCCGTCGCCAACTGGATCACGATCTTCTGTCGGGCCCGCAGCCCGAGGTTGCGCCCTCCGCGGATGGCCGAGAAATCGTCGACGAAGCCCAGGGTGCCACCCAAAATCAGCGCGATCAACACGAAGCCGCCCTTGAGGGAGCGGTCGACCACCAGGTAGAGCACGATCGCCACCAGTAAGAAGACCAACCCACCGGCCGTGGGCGTTCCGGCCTTGCCGTGGTGCGCGACGGGGCCTTCCTGGCGGATTTGCTGGCCCATCCGCGCCCGAGCCAGCTGACCGATGGCTGCCGGGAAGACGAGGACGCTGACGATGACCGCCGCCGCAAACGCGATCAGGGGCGTCATGGCGCCTCCCGGATTTGCTCGACGACACGCTCGAGGCGCATGCCGCGCGAGCCCTTGACCAGCACCTGGGTTTGCGGCGTGAGCAGCGGGGTCAACGCCACCACCGCCTGCTCGGCGCTTTCGACGACGAAGGCGCGATCATTGGCCAGGCCCGCTCGCCGGGCCGACTGCACCATCCGCGGGGCGTACTCTCCGACGGCGATCAGGATGTCGGCGGTCTTGCCGGCCAGGGAGCCGATCTCCTCGTGAGCCTTCTCCGCGTGCTCGCCCAGCTCGAGCATGTCGCCCAGGACCGCCACCTTGAGGGAGCCCTTGGGAGCGAGGTGAAGCACCTGGAGCGCCGCGAGCATCGATCCAGGGCTGGCATTGTAGGAGTCGTCGATCACGGTGGCGCCGTTGCGCCCCGACACAATGTTCATTCGGCGGGCGGGCGGCGCGAAGCCGTGGAGAGCCGACGCGATCGCGGGAGCGTCGAACTCGAATTCGAGGGCGACGGCGGCGGCGGCCAGCGCATTCGAGATGCTGTGCTGGCCGGGCAGGCGGAGATATACCTCGGCCTTGCCCCGCGGCGTGAGCAGCATGAAGGTGCTGCCCTCGAGCCCATGGAGCCGGATCCGGTCGGCGCGGACGATCGCGTCGCTGGAGAGGCCATAGAGCGTGAAGCGCCGGGACACCGCGGACATCGCGCGCACCCTCGAGTCGTCGGCGTTGAGCACCGCCAGCCCCCCGGGCGCGAGCCCTTCGACCAGCTCACGCTTGGCCGCAGCCACCGCCTCGATGGACCCGAGGAAGCCAACGTGGGCGAGGCCGACGTTGAGCACGACGCCGATGGTCGGCGGCGCCACCTGGGTCAGCTCCCGGATCTCGCCTGCCCGCGACATCGCGTACTCAACCACCAGCACGCGGTCGCGCGGGTCCATCTCGAAGATCGTCATCGGGATGCCGGTGTAGGTATTGAGGTTGCCTTCGCTCTTGTGCACCCGAAGGCGGCGCCCGAGCACGTGCGCGATCAGGTCTTTGGTCGTCGTCTTGCCGGCGCTGCCGGTGATGGCGACGATCGGATGCGCCTGGCGCGAGAGCCGGTCGGCGGTGATGTCGAAGAGGGCCTGACGGGTGTCGTCGACCTGGATCACGGCGGCGCCTTCGACGCCCTGCGGCGGCCGCTCGCAGAGGATGCCCGCGGCGCCACGCTCGACCGCCTGCGGAATGAAGACGTGGCCGTCGTGTTGCTCGCCGCGCAGCGCGACGAACAGGCCACCCGGTTTCACTTCCCTCGAATCGATGAAGAGCCGGGTGAAGCTGGCATCGTGCGGGCCGCCAAGCAGCCGGCCCCGCGTCGCCTCCACCACCTCTTTCACAGACATGCCCACAACATCACTATTCTCGCTGTCTCCACACGAGCCGCCTCATGGCGCGATCTGCCACTGGGTGATCAGCGCGCTGGCGACGGTCTTCCAGATCGGGGCGGCGACATACGCGCCCTCGAATAGGACCTGCGGCTTTCGGGTGATCACCAGCATGATGAACTGCGGATGATCGGCGGGCAGGAAGCCAACGAAGGATCCGATTGTCTGGTCGGGCAGATATTTTCCGTTTTCCGGAATGCTCGCGGTGCCGGTCTTCCCGGCGATCCGGTTCTTGAAGCCGTCGATCCGTGCCGCAAACCCCGAGCCGTGCTCGACGACGCCAACCATCATCTGCTGCATCTGCAGCGCGGTCTTCGCGCTGACGACCTGCCGGATCACGCGCGGCTGAACCGGGTGACGGGTCCCATTGCTGTCGATCACCTGGTCGACGACGTGGGGCCAGACCAGATTGCCACCGGTGGCCGCCACGTTGACGGCGGCCAGCATCTCGATCGCGGTGGCGTCCACGCCCTGGCCGAACGACGCGGTCGCGAGCTCGACCGGCTTCCACTTTGCGAGATCACGGAGCGGCTCCGAGGTCTCTGCCGCAACGTCGACGCCGGTGAGCGAGCCAATGCCGAACCGTTGCAGAGATTGATAGAAGGAACCGGCGCCCTCCATCTGCTGGGCCTTGACGGCGCCGACGTTGAGCGAGTTCTCGAGGACCTGCGTCATCGTGACGTTCCCGTGAGCCCGGTTGTCCCAGTTGCGAATCGCCACGCCTCCGACCACGGCGACACCGGTCTCGTTGAAGCGTGTATCCGGAGTGATGGCGTGGACGTCGAGGGCGCCGGAGAGCGTGACGACCTTCATCACCGAACCCGGCTCGTAGAGATTGGAAACGATCGGGTCGATGAACTGGGCGGTTGGCGTGGTGGCGAATTGATTCGCGTTGTAACTCGGGACGTCGGCCCACGCCACGATCCGGCCCGTGGCCGGCTCCATGATGATCAGCGAGCCGCTCTGCGCCTGGTACTTCTGCACACCGTCGGCGAGGGCCCGCTCGGCCACCACCTGGATGGTGCCGTCGAGGGAGAGCTGCAGTGTGGCGCCGTTGACGGGATCGCGACGTTGACGGTCACTGAGCACGATCGGCCGGTTCGCTAAGTCGCGCACCGTCGCCTCGAACCCGTCCTGCCCATGAAGGACTTTGTTGTAGTAGCCCTCGATGCCGTAGTTGCCCGTCCCTTCGTTGTTCGCGAAGCCGAGCAGGTTCGCGGCCAAACTGGTGCCGGGAACGCCACCGTCGACGTAGGCGCGTTGCGTCTCGGCAATCTTGCCGATGCCCGGCAGTCGCAGATTGTCCAGCTGCTGGGCCACCGACGCGGGGACGCGTCGGGCCAGGTAGACGAACTTCCGCGTGGTCGCGAGCTTCGTGTCGATGTCGGCGGCGCTGAGCTGGAGGACGGGCCCAACCCTGGCGGCGATGTCCTGCCGCTCGGCTGCGGAGATCTGGTCCGGTGAAGCGAAGATGGAAAAGACCGGTGTGTTGGTGACGAGCAGCGCGCCGTTGCGGTCCAGGATGTTGCCGCGGACCGCGGGCAGGGTGATGGTGTCGTCGTGGTAGGCGGCCGCCAGCCGGGACATGTCGGCGTGCCGCCAGACCTGCCAGTAGGTCAGCCGGCCCAGCAGCACCAGGTAGGCGCTGAGGATCAGCGCCATCAATGTAAGGATGCGGCTGCGCGGCTCGAGTTCCTGGGTGCCCCTCACGGTCGACGTCCGGTTAGCGCGCCGGTTCGGAGTTCAGCGGCCGGCCGATCACCGCGCCTAGTACTGCCAGCACGCCATCCCACACGCCGGCGCGGCCCTGGTTGGCGGGCCGTGGGCCGAGCGCGATCGGTGATCCAGCTGCGCGAACGTACTGCCACCGGCTGGGATGGGAGAGACCGAGTTGCTGAGCGGCGGTGGCGACGCGGTTGGCGGCGCGATCGCCGGCGAGCTGGGCCAGGAGCTGGTCGTGATCGGCGCTGAGGCGTGCCTGTTCCTGCTTCAGCGTCGCGATCTGGTAGCTCGCCTGGGTGGCGGCCGCCGATTGCGCCACCAGCAGCAGCGCGGCGGCGATCAACGACACCGCGCCGACCAGTGGCGAGATCGAAGGCCGGCCGCGACTCCGGCGCGCGCGCGAAGGGGGAAACGCGCGCGCCGGAGGGGTCGGATCGGGCCGGCGGGGCCGCAATACTAGTAGATGCCCAGGAGGGAGGGGTTCCACCATGCGGCCGCTCAGGTATTGACTT
>DATBYO010000014.1:0-9003 GCA_036513655.1 Candidatus Dormiibacterota bacterium
CCAGGCCAGCGCTGAGAGGGCGGTATCGATGCCGCTCGCTCCAGCCTCGATCGCCGCGTAGTACGAAATCGGCGCGAGCGCCGTCGTGGAGTGCGAATGGACGCTGACGGGCAGCTTGGTGGCGCTCGCGATCGCGCTGACAAGCGCCCTCGCCGGGATCGGGGCCAGGATACCGGCGACGTCTTCGATCCCGATCCAATCCGCGCCCATGGCTTTCAACCGGACCGCCGACTTGACGATGCGGGCCTCGTCGACGACCGGGCTTGGGCTGTAGACCATGGCGCCGATCACGCGCGCCCCGGCTTTCCGGGCAGACTCGATCGGCACTTCGAGGTTGCGTAGGTCGTTGAGCGGATCGAACACGCGGATCACGCGAATGCCGTCTTCGACGGCCTGCTCGATGAACGCTCGCACCACGTCGTCGGGCTGGTGCGTCTGGCCGAGCAGCGTCTGGCCGCGGATCAGCATCTGCAGCGGCGTCTTGACGATGGCCGCTCGCAGCGCGCGCAGCCGCTGCCAGGGGTCTTCCTTCAGGGCGCGTACGGACGCGGCGAACGTCCAGCCGCCCCACGCATCGAGCGCGTGGTACCCGATGTCGTCCAGGGTGGTGGCGATCGGCAGCACGTGCTGCAGCTTGAGGCGGCCCTGCACCAGGCTTTGCTGTGCGTCGCGCAGCACAGTCTCGGTGATCAAGACCCTGGGCACGCCGCTATTGTATGCCCGGTTTTCAGGCCGGTTTTCAGGCGGGCTTTCTGGTCCGGTTCTGCTCCCGCCGCTTGATCAACTTCTCGCGTGCGACCGGATCGTTGAGCGCCAGGATGCCCATTGCGAGATGTCCGGCGTTCCTCGCCCCGGCATCGCCGATAGCGACCGTGGCCACCGGGATGCCGGCCGGCATCTGGGCCATCGACAACAGCGCATCCAGCCCACCCAGGGCGCCCCCGGACATCGGCACACCGATCACGGGCAGGAGGCTCCAGGCCGCCACCACGCCGGGAAGATGCGCGGCCCCGCCGGCGGCGGCGATCAAAACCTTGAGCCCACGCCCCTCGGCCTGTGTCGCCCACTCGCGACAACCCTCAGGGTCCCGATGCGCCGAACGGACCACGACCTCATAGCTCACGCCGTAGCCGTCGAGCACTTCGCAGCAGCGCTGGATCGTGGGACGGTCCGACTCACTGCCCATGACGATCCCGACGAGCGGTGTGTCGCTCACGGTAGAACCGCCGATTCGACTTCACGCAAGGCCAGGTCATGGCGGTAGCTCATGCCCTGGAAGCGAATCCGCTCGACGTTGCGATAGGCGCGATCGCGGGCCTCCCCGATCGAATCGCCGAGTGCCACGAGCGTCAGAACGCGCCCACCCGCTGTGACATAACCGCCCGGTGTGGCCGCCGTCCCGCCATGAAAGACGAACACATCGCGCTCGATCGTCCCCAACCCATCGATCGGGTAGCCCGTCTGATACGCCCCCGGGTAGCCGAGTGAGGCGAGGACGACCCCCACGCTCGACCTGGCGGACCACGCGGGGTGGACGTCACCGAGCGCCCCACGCGCCGTCGCTTCGAGCACCGGCACCAGATCACCGTCCAGCCGAGGGAGCACGACTTCCGCCTCGGGGTCCCCGAAACGAGCATTGAACTCGAGCACCTGCACGCCGGAACCGCCAACCATCAGGCCGGCGTAGAGACAGCCCCGATACGGTGTGCCGTCGTCACGCAGGGTCTTGACCACCGGCTCGAGCACGGCGGCGACTGCGCGGTCGACCTCGGCCGGGCCAAAGAAGCCGACCGGCGAATATCCGCCCATTCCGCCGGTGTTGGGGCCTTTGTCGCCGTCGAGCGCCCGCTTGTAATCGCAGGCCGGCGGGAGGGGGACGACGCGATCCCCATCGACCATCGCCATCAGGGAGACCTCGCGGCCGTCGATCTTCTCCTCGAGCACGATCCGGTCGGCTGCGGCGCCCACCGTCTTCCGCAGCATCAAAGTGTCGATGCATTCGAGCGTCTCGTCCGCATCGCGTGGCACCAGCGTGCCCTTGCCCTTGGCCAGCCCATCGGCTTTGACCACGAACGGCCGCCGCTCGCCTCGCACGAAATCCTTGGCGCGAGCCGGGTCGTCGAAGACCTGATAGGCGGGGGTCGGCACGCCGGCACGCATCATGAGCGACTTGGCAAATGCCTTGCTGCTTTCGATCCGCCCGGCGGCGGCCGTTGGTCCGAAGACCAGCCGGTCGACGGCGGTGAGGCGGTCGGTGAGTCCGGCGGCAACCGCCGCCTCCGGACCGATGACGGTCAAACGCACATCACGCTCGATGACGAAACGGACGATCCCGTCGACGTCGGTCGGCTGCAGTCCGCTGTTGACGGCGATCGCCCGGGTGGCCGCGTTCCCGGGAGCACAGTAAACGGTATTGGTCAGTGGGCTCTGGAGCGCCTTCCAGGTCAGGGCATGCTCGCGCGCGCCAGCACCAACGATCAGGACGTTCATTCCCACTCGATGGTCGACGGCGGCTTAGACGAGATGTCGTAGACGACGCGGTTGACGCCCGGCACCTCGTTCACGATGCGGCTGGAGATCTTCGCCAGCACCTCGTAGGGCAGGCGCGCCCAATCGGCCGTCATCCCGTCCTCGCTTTGCACGGCCCGGACCGCCACCACGTTGCCGTAGGTGCGGTAGTCGCCCATCACGCCGACGCTCTGCAACGGAGTCAGAATCGCGAACGACTGCCAGAGCGAGCGATACAGCCCCGCCGCCTTGACCTCATCGACGACGATCCAGTCCGCCGCTCGGAGCGTCTCCAGGCGTTCCCGCGTCACCTCGCCGATGATGCGAACGGCCAACCCGGGGCCGGGAAACGGCTGGCGGTGCACCATGTCGTCGGGCAGCCCCAACGCCGAGCCGATGGCCCGGACTTCGTCCTTGAACAGGTAGCGCAGCGGCTCCACCAGCTTGAAGCGAAGATCCGCGGGCAGGCCACCGACGTTGTGATGCGTCTTGATCCGATGGGCGTTGTGGGTGTCATGGCTGGTGCTCTCGATCACGTCGGGGTAGAGGGTCCCCTGCGCCAGGAAGTCGATGCCCGAGAGCGACGCCGCCTCACGCTCGAAGACCTTGATGAAGGTGGCGCCGATGCGCCGTCGCTTCTCCTCAGGATCGATGATGCCCTGCAGCGCATCGAGGAACGCCTCGCTCGCATCGACGGCCTTGAGGTCAATGCCCAGATGACGTTGCATGACATCTTCGACACGCCGGCGCTCGTCGCGACGCAACAGCCCGTTGTCGACGATGAGGCAGGTCAGCCGACCAGGGATCGCGCGGTGCACGAGGGTGGCGCAGACCGCCGAGTCCACTCCTCCTGACAGGGCGCACAGCACCCGCCCGCCGCCAACCTGTTCTCGGATGGTCCGGGTCGCCTCGTCGATGAAGGCGGCCGGTTTCCAGGTGCCGTGGCAACCGGCCACCTGGTACAGGAAGTTGCGCAGGATCTCTCGACCCTGCGGCGTGTGGATCACCTCGGGATGGAACGCGATCCCGAAGCGCCCGGCGTCGTCGGCCATCGCCGCGATCGTCGAGTTCTCGGACTCCGCCAGCCGGCGAAACCCCGTCGGGGCTTCGAGGATGGTGTCGCCATGGCTCATCCAGACCGGTAAGTCCGCCGGCAGGTCGAGAAAGAGCCGGGCCCGGTCCTGGACCCGGACGGTGGCCGGTCCGTACTCCCGCTTGCCGGCCGGGGCGACCTTGCCGCCAAGCTGGTAGGCGAGCAACTGCATCCCGTAACAGATGCCCAGCACGGGCACGCCGGCATCGAGCGCCGCCGGATCGCAACGCGGTGCGCCCTCCTCGTAAACGCTCGCTGGTCCGCCGGAAAGGATCAAGGCCTTGGGGGCGCGGGCACGCATTGCCTCCCAGGGCGTGGTCCCGGGGATCAACTCGCAATAGACGCCGGACTCGCGGACGCGGCGCGCGATCAGCTGGCTGTACTGAGAGCCGAAGTCGAGGACCAGGACCAACTCCTGTGCCCCCACGCTGCCCTCCTCCAGAGGGGGAGGGGGATTTTGGAGGGTCGAGGCTCGGGCGACCGCTATGTCCCCATGCCGACTTGCTGAGTCTGCTGGAAGAGCTTGCCCTCGCTCTGGATCGCGGGTGCAATCACCAGCTCGGTCTGCTGGAAATCCCGCAAGGTCTGGGCGCCACACACGCCCATCGCGGAGCGCAGGGCGCCGACGAGGTTCTGCGTACCGTCGTCGACCCGCGCCGGCCCGAGCAAGACCTCGCGCAGCGTTCCACGCCGGCCCACCTTGATGCGCGTTCCGCGCGGGAGGTTCGGATCCGGCGTCGCCATCCCCCAGTGATAACCACCACCGGCCGCGTCGGTGGTCCCAGCGAAGATGGAGCCGACCATCACGGCGTCGGCACCGGAGGCGAACGCCTTCGCGATGTCGCCGGCCACCCGCATCCCGCCATCCGTGATGACCTGGACGCGCCGGCCGGTTTCGCGCAGGCAGGTTTCCCGGGCGGCCGCCACGTCGCTGGTCGCGGTGACCTGTGGCACCCCCACACCGAGCACCCCACGGGTGGTGCAGGCCGCGCCAGGCCCGACGCCCACCAGGATCCCGGCGATGCCGGTTTGCATCAGCTCCAGCGCGGTCTCGTAATCGACGCAGTTGCCGGCGACCACCGGGATCGAGAGCCCGGCGCACAGCTGCGCAAAGGAAAGCTGCTCGTACGAGCGTGAGACGTGTCGCGCGGTGAGGACGGTCCCCTGGACGACGAGGCAATCGGCTCCCGCCTCCTGGACCAGGCCGGCCCGGCGGCTGGCGTGCGCGGGCACGGTGGAGACACCCACCGGGACCCGGGCCCGCTTGACGGCGGCGATCCGCTCCCCGATCAGCTGTTCGCGAACCGGGGCCTGGTAGAGCCTCTGCAGCAGCGTATTGATGTGCTCGCGCGGCGCTTCCGCGATCTCCTGGAGGACGCTCGTGGGGTCCGCATAGCGGGTCTGGAGCCCATCCAGGTTGAGCACAGCCATGCCACCGAGGCGTCCCATCTCGATCGCAAATCCCACGTCGACGACGCCGTCCATCGCCGCGGCGAGGATCGGAACCGCCAGTCGCAGCGAGCCCAGCTCGACGCTGCTGTCGACCTCCTGGGGGTTGATCGTCACCCGGCCGGGGACCAGCGCCACTTCGTCGAAGCCGTAGGCACGGCGGGCCCGCTTGAAGCGGCCCAGCTCAAAGGTCTCGCCGGCTTCGAAGGCCGAGGGTTTCAGGGGCGCACGCACACTCATCGCCGGCGGCTCCGAAACCGTGTCGAGCTCAAAGGGTATGCGTGTACCTCAGAACGAGCTGGTTTTGGGGGATTATACCTGAAGGCTTTTTGCATGGAGCAACAGCTTTCGGCACCGGAGCGCGTGCGGATGGCCCTGACTGCTGCCGGCGTGGACGCCCAGGTCCAGGAGTTCCCCAGCTCCACCCGGACCGCGGAAGAGGCGGCCGCCGCCGTCGGCAGCAGCGTCGGACAGATCGTCAAGTCCCTGATCTTCCTCGCCGGTGAGAGGCCGGTCCTCGCCCTGGTCTCCGGTATCAACCGGCTCGACACGGATCTCCTAGCGGCGATCACCGGAGCTCCCATCCGCAAAGCGGACGCCAATGCCGTGCGCGACGCCACCAGTTTTTCCATCGGCGGCGTCCCACCGGCGGGCTTCCCGAAGCCGCTGCCGACCTACATCGATCGCGACCTACTTCAGTACCAGATGGTCTGGGCCGCCGCCGGCACGCCCCGCCACGTCTTCCCCATCGCGCCGCAGGAGCTTGTGCGCGTCACAGGCGGAAGCGTGGTCGATCTCAAGCCCCCACCCTACCCTCCCCCAGAGGGGGAGGGGAACAGACCCTCAGCTCCCCCAGATGCGGAGGGAGACTAGATCCTCAGGGATAGATCCCCCGGATCGTGGTCGCTTGCGCGACCTTGTCGACGGCGAGCACGTAGGCGGCGGTCCGCATCATCACCTTTTTCTCCAGGCTCACCTTCAGGACGTTGTCGAACGCCCGCAGCATGATGCGCTCCAGCCGCTCGTTGATGTCGTGCTCATCCCAGAAGAACTCCTGCAGGTCCTGCACCCACTCGAAGTAGGACACGGTGACGCCGCCGGCGTTGGCCAGGATGTCGGGGATCACGAAGATGCCCTTTTTGTAGAGGATCTCGTCCGCTTCCGGCGTGGTGGGCCCGTTGGCGCCTTCGCAGATCACCTTGGCCTTGATGCGACTCGCGTTGCCGGCATGGATCTGGTTCTCGAGCGCGGCCGGCACCAGCACGGTGACCGGCAGCTCGAGCAGTTCCTCGTTCGAGATGAACTTGCAAATCTTCTGCCGGAGCCGGCCGGTGATCTCTTTCTCGCGGACGACCTCGTCGAGCTCGATGCCGTCCTCGTTGTAGCAGGCACCATTGGAATCGCTGACGGCGATCACCTTGCAGCCAGCCTGCGCCAGCAGCTTGGCAGTGGTGTACCCCACGTTGCCCACGCCCTGGACCGCGACGGTCGCCTCCTCCGGACGGATCTTCAGGTGCTTCAGTGCGGCCAGCGTGGTCAGCATGCACCCTCGACCGGTGGCTTCGGCGCGACCTTCCGACCCGCCAATGCCCAACGGCTTGCCGGTCACGACCGCCGGCACCGAATGGCCGGCCTGCATGCTGATCGTGTCCATCATCCAGGCCATGATCTGGGCGTTGGTGTTGACGTCCGGGGCGGGGATGTCACGATCCGGCCCGATCACGATGCTGATCTCGCTGGTAAAGCGTCGCGTCAGATTTTCCAACTCGTTTCGGCTGAGATGCTTCGGGTCGACGACCACGCCACCCTTGGCCCCACCGTATGGAATCCCGACGACGGCGCACTTCCATGTCATCCACATCGCCAGCGCCTTGACCTCTTCCCGCGTCACGTTCGGGTGGTAGCGTATCCCGCCCTTGGCGGGACCACGATCGATGTTGTGGTGGATCCGATAGCCAGTGAACATCTGGATGGTGCGGTCGTCCATCATCACCGGGAAGGTCACGATCAACTCTCGCTTGCACTCGCGCAGCACGCGCCTCATGTTCGGATCGAGGCCGAGCACCTCCGCCGCGATGTCGAACTGACGCTGGGCCATCGTCCAGGGATCCTGCGGTCGCGCGGCTTCGGCAAAACCCCTGAGGGGCACTGCCTCGATCTTCTGAGCCATTGGTCCTCCTGCCTGTTTCACGCCGGCCCTTCGGCCTGACTGGGCGCTCGGCACCCATTACACTACACGGCACCGTGACGCCCCGGATGACTGTCCTGGCAAGCGTTTCGCTTGCGACGTTCCTCGTCACCGGCCTCGCCGCCACCCAATTTCGAAGCCAGCCGCTGCCCCCCTCGAACCGCCTGGCCCGCGATGAGGCCTTGCGCCAGAGCGTCAACCAGTTAGAGGACCAGAACCGGACCTTGAAGGCGCGCAACCAGGGACTCCAGGCGCAGGTCAAGGCCAGCGAGGACGAGAGCGCCAACCGGTCCAGCGCGGTCCAGCAGGTGAAGGCGCAGCTCGACGATCAAAGGGTGATCGCGGGACTGATGGCGTTGCACGGGCCCGGTCTGACGGTCTTGCTACACGACGGCGCCGACCCGAACGACCCGGCCGACAAATCGCTCGGCTGGACGGTCCACTACCAGGACCTACAGGACATCGTCAACGTCCTGTGGGCCAGTGGCGCCGAGGCGATCGCGGTCAACGGGCAGCGGATCGTGCCCAGCACCGCGTTCCACTACGCGGGCGTCAACATCCTGGTCAACAATGCCAGCCGACTGAGCGGACCGTACACCGTAAGCGCGCTCGGCAACCCGTCCAACCTGGCCAACGGGATCAGCGATCCCGACCAGGTCGCGGAGCTGAAGAGCCGCAACCGCATCTACGGGCTGGGCTTCAGCTGGCTGCGCGGCACCCGGCTCGGCCTGCCCGCGTACGATTCGACGTTCCTGGTGAAGTATGCCCAGCCACTCGGTTGAACGAACCGCCCGGGCCCAGCGGCTGATCGTCGTCAGCCTGATCGCGGTCGCCCTCGGCTTTCTGCTGGTCGTGCAGCTGCGCTCCCAGGCGGCGGTGGCGCGGACGCTGGCGGCGCAGGACGACACCAGCGTGGCGCTGCTGATCAACGACCTGAACCGCGCCAACAACCAGCTGATCCAGCAGGGCGCCGCGCTCGCCCAGCAAGAGGCGCAGCTCCGCCAGGCGTTGACCGCAGGCGGCGCCGACGTCCAGGGCATCCAGAAGGAGCTCGTGACCCTGCGCGAAGTCAACGGCGAAGTTCCCGTCCATGGCCCCGGGCTTCAGATCCGGATCCAGGGCACCATCATGGACTTCGAGCTGCAGGATGCGCTCAACAACCTGCGAACGGCCGGCGCCGAGGCGATCGCCCTGAACGGCTACCGGATCGTCAGCAGCACGCCCGTGCAGAGCCATGGAAACAGCCTCCTGATCAACGGGCACGCGGTGAGTAGCCCGCTCAGCTTGCTGGTGATCGGCGACCCGGAGCAGCTCGGCCCCGCCGCCGACCTCTCGGCCAGCAGCCTGCAGACCCGCGTCCAGGTCGACATCCAGCGTCAGACCGACCTTTCCATCACCGAGGTCGTGACGCCGCGCCCGTTGATCTACGCTCAGCTGGGCAAATGACTCTGCTAAAACTCAGGTGATGGAGCGGGTCATTGAGCTACGCAGTGACACCTTTACCTTGCCGACGGCGTCGATGCGCGCCGCGATGGCGGCGGCCGAGGTCGGCGACGACGTCTGGGACGAAGACCCGACCATCCATCGTTTGCAGCAACGAGCCGCGGAGATGGTCGGGAAGGAGGCGTCGCTCTTTGTTCCAAGTGGGACGATGGGCAACCTGTGCGCCCTGCTCAGCCACACCCAACCCGGCCAGGAAGTCATCGTCGAGCTCGACAGCCACATCTTCCAGAACGAAGTGGCGGGGGCCTCAGTCGCCGGTGGG
>DATBYO010000015.1:0-5928 GCA_036513655.1 Candidatus Dormiibacterota bacterium
GAGAACGCGAACAGCTACCAGCGGCGCTTTGAAGAGGCCTTTGCCCGACACCTGGATCGGCGCTACGCGATCGCCCTCCCGTCGTGCACCTCGGCGATCCACCTGGCGCTGCTGGCCATCGGCCTGGACGCGCGCGATGAGGTGATCGTGCCGGAGGCGACCTGGATCGCCACCTCCGCGCCGATCAGCTACGTGGGGTCGACCCCGGTCTTCGCCGACATCGATCCACAGACCTGGTGCCTGAGCGCCGAGGCGTTCGAGAAGGCCATTACGCCGCAGACCAGGGCGGTCATCACGGTCAACCTCTATGGCGGCACGCCCGATTACCAGCGGATCCTGGAGCTCGCCGAGCGGCACCGGATCATCGTGATCGAGGATGCCGCGGAATCGATCGGATCCGTGTACCACGGCACCAAGGCCGGTGGCTTCGGCCTGGCGAGCGTCTTCAGCTTCCACGGCTCGAAAACGTTGACGACCGGCGAGGGCGGCATGTTCCTGACCGACGACGAGACGCTCTACAAGCGCTGCCGAGTGCTCGCGGACCACGGGCGGCGGCCGGAGGATCGAGTGTTCTGGAATGCCGAGATCGGCCAGAAGTACAAGATGTCCAGCCTCCAGGCGGCCCTCGGACTTGCGCAGCTGGAGCGGCTGGAGGAGCTGGTGGCGCGCAAGCGCGAGATCTTCGCCTGGTACCAGTCGGCGCTGAAGGGCGCCACGGGGATCACCCTCAACGCCGAGCCGGCGGAGACCCGCAACAGCTACTGGATGGTGACGGCCGTGGTGGACGCGTGGTGGGGCGTGACCAAAGAGCGCCTGATGGTGACGCTCTCCGACGACGGCATCGATACCCGACCTTTCTTCTACCCGCTGAGCTCGCTGCCGGCCTATGCGGAGTCGCCACAGGCCGGCGTGGCCGCCAAACGGAACCCGGTCGCCTACGAGATCTGCGAGCGGGGCATCAACCTGCCGAGCGCGATGAACCTGACCCGCGACCAGGTCGAGTTCGTCTGCGATCGGCTGATCGCGGCCCTCGAGAAGCGGGCGGCGGCGTGACCGACGCCAGGGCGGCGAAGCCGGCGCCCGGCTCGCGCCTGGCGCGCAACATCGCCTACAACCTGGCAGGCCAGGGACTGCTCCTGGCACTCGCCCTGGTTGCGGTCCGGTTGCTCTACCGCGGGCTCGGCGCCGACGCGTTTGGCATCATCCTGTTCGCCCAGACGATCAATGCGGTGCTGGTGGCCGTCTTCGAGCTGGGGATCGCGTCGACCGTCGTGCGCGAGGTAGCGGCGCATTTCGATGATGACGCGCCCTACGTGCGCGACCTTCTCCAGACTTTCGGGCTCATTTATTGGATCGCGTATGCCGGCCTGGCGCTAACCATCTTTCTGCTCGCGCCCGTGCTGGCGACGCACTGGATCAACTTGCACACGGTAGATGCCGGCACCGCGACCACCGTGTTTCGGATTCTCGGGTTCTCCTCGCTGCTCGCCGTGCCGCGCTCGCTGTACGCCGCGATCTTCCGTGGGCGCCAACGGCTGGGATGGAAGAACGTCATCGACGTGGGCGTGAACGTGCTCCAGCAGGCCGGGATGATCGTGATCCTGCAGCTCGGCGGGTCGCTCTTCCGAGTTGCCGGCTGGATGGCCGGGACCTATGCGCTGTGGCTGCTCGTTTACCTGGCGGGGGCGGGCCGGCTCGTCGCCTGGGGCGCGATCGTTCCTGGATACGTCGCCGGGGCGGTGCAGCGAACACTCGGGTTCTCGCTGCGGATGGTCTGGATCGCCGCTCTGACCATGATTCATACGCAGGCCGACAAGCTCGTCGTCAGCAAGCTGCTTCCGGTTAGCTCGCTTGGCTTCTACAGTTTTTCGGCCTCGATCGTTGGCCGGGCCAGCCTGGTGACCAACGCCATCGGGGAAGCCGCCTACCCTTCGCTCGCCGACCTCCATCAGCGCCGGGCGGCGGCGGAGCTGCAGCATCAGTACCACGCGCTGCAGGACCTCGTTACCTACGCGACCCTGCCGGTGTTTGCCGGCATCGTATTCGTTGCGACGCCGCTCTTTACCTACGTCTTCGATATAGGGGTTGCACGGGCACTGCTGTTGCCGACGGCCCTGCTCTGCCTTGGTTCGTTCATGAACGGCACACTGACGATCCCCTACATCTATTCGCTGGCTGCCGGGCGGCCTGAGATCGCCGCCTGGCAAAACGTCTGGGCACTGGCGCTGGTGCTCCCGTGGACGGTGGTTCTCACCCTCAGCTTCGGGCTGAACGGGGCCGCCGCCGCATGGGTCCTCTACCACGTGTTCGCCTACGTCTATGGGGTTCCGCGCCTGTGCCGGGTGATCGGGATGACCGTGTCCGCCTGGTCGCGGCAGCTTGGCCGGGTCGCGTTGCTCGGGCTCTTGACCTACGGCACGGCCTGGCTCCTGGCCGGCCGCAGCGAAGCCGCCCTACCGGCGCTGACCGCGGGGTTTGTCATCGCGTCCGTGGCGTTTGCCGGGCTTGGATACCGACTGATTGGCCCGGAGCTGCGGACCGCCGTGCGCCGGCGGATCCGCTCACGTGGCGGTGCGGAGCTCCATGCCGCCGCTTGACCGGCGCGCGACGGCGACCATTGTGATCCCGACCCGCCACCGGGCGCGGCTCGCGTGCGCGGCCGTCACCTCGGTGGTGTCGCAGGCTCCGGAGGGCATCACGGTCGTCGTCTCCGACAACTCGGACAACGACGCGGACCGCCAGGTGGTCGAGAGCTTCTGCCGCACCCAGGACCCGCGGGTGGTCCACTACATCCGGCCGGCGGAGCCGATGACGATGACGGCTCACTGGGAATGGGCGCTGCGTCGCGCGATGGAGACGGGCGGCGCCACCCATCTCGCCTTCCTCACCGATCGAATGATCTTCAAGCCCGGCTTCCTATCGGAGTTGCTGAAGCTGGCCGTCCGCTATCCCGCCGACGTCCTCACCTACAACTACGACAAGGTCGAGGACACCACGGTGCCGATCACCCTGGAGCTCGAGCCGTGGAGCGGTCGCCTGCTGGCGATCGATGCGGTGCGCATGCTCGAGCTCTCGGCCCAGGGCGTCTACACCAACGCCCTGCCGCGGATGCTCAATACCCTCGTGCCGCGAACCGTCCTGACCGCCGTCCGGCAGCGCTTCCGCAGCATCTTCGCCTCGGTCTCGCCCGACGTGTGCTTTGCTTATCGCTGTCTTGCGCTGGTTGACCGCATCCTCTACTACGATCGGGCCGGCCTGATCCAGTACGCGATCGGTCGCAGCCAGGGGATCAATTTTCTCCGCGGCATCGCGGCGCCCGACGTGATCGACTTTGCGGCGCTGGCGGGCGGGTCGACGCTGAACCTCGCCTCGGCACCCGTGCCGCAATTCCAGACGATGACGAACTCCGTCTTTCACGAATACGGCTTCGTCAAGGCGGAGGCCAATTCGGCGAGGTTCCCCAACATCGATCGTCGCGCCTACCTGGGCGCCATCGGCTGGGATGCGCTCATGCTGCGGGATCCTGCGCGGAAAGGCGCCGTTCGAGGGCTCCTCAAGGCCAATGGCTGGACCACGGTCGACACCTTGGTCTGGCTCGGCCGCAAGGTCTCGCAGACAGCGGTTCGTAACCCCGTGCGGGTGCTCGACGCCCTGGTCGCGCCGATTCAGCGACGACGCCGGCGCTTTACGAACGTCGAGGACGCCATCACCTGGGTCATCAACCACCCACGGCGGCGAAGCCGCGGGCTCCAGCACCAGTGGCAACTGCGCCCCAGGCCACTCGAGGATGGGGCGCGCAACGACAGGAACGCCGATGGGGAGGCGTTGATCTCAGCGTGAAGGTTGTAATCCTCTGCGGGGGACTGGGTACCCGGCTTCGCGAGGAGACCGAGTTCCGGCCGAAGCCGCTGGTCCCGATCGGCCCCCGCCCGATCCTCTGGCACATCATGCACCGCTACGCCGAATGCGGTTTTACCGATTTCATCCTTGCGCTCGGCTACAAGGGCGAGATGATCAAGGACTATTTCCTGAACTACGACCTCCTCAACACCGACTTCACGCTGCAACTGGGATCAAAGACCATTGAGCGGCTGAACGTCGCCCACGACGAGTCGGACTGGCGCATCACCTTCATCGACACCGGGCAGGACACGATGACGGGCGGCCGCCTGAAGCGGCTGCAGCCGTACCTGCGCGATGAGCCACGCTTCATGCTCACCTATGGCGACGGGGTCACCGACCTCGACGCGCGCGCGGTCCTCGACTTCCAGGAGCGCACCGGCTATGCCGCTGTCGTCACCGGCGTCCACCAACTCTCCCGGTTCGGCGAGCTGGGGGTCAACGGCGACCGGGTGACCCAGTTCGCCGAGAAGCCGGGCACGGTGAACTCCTGGATCAATGGTGGCTACTTCGTGATGACGCCTCAAATCTTCGACTATCTCGCCGGCGACGAAACGGTGCTCGAGCGCGACCCGATGGAGCGCCTGGCCAAGGACGGCCGGCTGGGCGTCTACAAACACGAGGGCTGGTGGCAGTGCATGGACAACGTCCGTGACATGCAGCTGCTCAACGAGATGTGGGCGACCGGCCGCGCGCCCTGGATCCGCCCCGGCGAGCGCAAAGCGGCATGAACTCGCTCGAGCGCGCGGTTCGGGCGCGCGCCACGGACGTCTACCAGCGCGTTCTTCCGGACGAGATGCGATCGGCCTTGCGCCATCGCCTCGTGCTCAACCCGGTCACGCGCCGGCTCTATGACGACTACGCCGAACTGGATGCCATCGATGCGGCCGTGCGCCGCATCGGCCGCGGCTCGGAGTCCGTCCTCAATGGCGGCTCGACTGCCGGAATGACCGAGCGGGTGGTCGAGATTCCCTGGGTGCTGTCACGGTATCGAGGCGAGCGACGGGTGCTGGACATCGGGCCCGCCTACGCCCTGCCGCTCTACATCCAGGGCCTTCGCCGGCTGCGGATTCCGGAGCTGCACGGCGTCGACCTGTCGAAGCGACAGATCCCCGGGATGGCGGTCACCCGCGCGGACGTGCGAAAGATGCCCTTTCCCGATGGCTGGTTCGACCTGATCCTGTGCGTCTCGACGCTGGAGCATATCGGCCGAGACAACGCGCACTACCAGGTGGTGGCGAACGCCGATGTCGAGGAGGGCGACGTGACAGCGCTGACCGAAATGCGGCGGGTGCTGGCGCCGGCGGGGCGCATCCTGATCAGCGTCCCCTTCGGCAAGCTCGACGTGCAGTCGTGGCAGAAGCAGTACGACCTGGCCGCATGGGAGGCGCTGCTCCGCCGGACGGGGCTGCGCGCCACCGAGCGCGAATGGTTCGGCTATGACACCGCCGGCTGGCACCGGATGGAAGGGCCCGAGTCGCTCGCGGACCACGACTACCAGGGCCACGGGGCCCCGGCGGCCACCGGGGTTCATTGCGCCGTGCTAACGCACCAGGATCTCCGAGACTAGCCCGGCGCTCTGCGCCCAGTCGTGATGGCGCCGGACGTAGGCCCGTCCACGCTCGCCGCGCTCCCGCCGCTGCGCCGCATCATTGAGCACCGCTCGACAGGCGGCGGCGAACTCATCGGGTCGGTCGCACACGATCGCGGGATGGTCGTCGAACAGCCCCTGGGCCACCGGCGTGGTGCACACAACGGGGAGCCCGGCCGCCATCGCCTCGAGCACCTTGAACTGCGTGCCGCGCGCGGATAACAGCGGCGCCACGGCGATCGCCGCGGCCGCGTAGTGCGGGCGCACGTCCTTGACGTCGGCGAAGATGGTCGTGTCCGGCGGTGTCCCGGCCCGCTCGGCGCCGAAGAGGACGAGCCGGAGTTGAATCCCGTCGCCGCGCATCGCCGGCCAGCAACCCTGCAGGAACCAGCGGAGGCCCTCGAGGTTCGGCGGGTAGTGCAAGTTGCCGACGAACA
>DATBYO010000016.1:0-2976 GCA_036513655.1 Candidatus Dormiibacterota bacterium
CGCCATTCGACGGGTTCGGAATCATCGCACCATGGCTGTCGATCGAACTACGAATCCTTGCCAACCGCCTCGGGATGCTGCCGTTGCTCGTGCTCTTCTTCCTGCTCTGGCAGGGCGGACCGGTAAGCGCCACCTTCTGGAGCTTCGTCTACAGTCTCACCAGTTTGCTGAACGTGCCACCGGACCTCGTGTACCTCGGCCACCACCAGTTGATTCCCTGAGCCTCAGCGCGTGATCGGGGAGCGGGCAGAGGCAAGGGCACTGCAGTCGCTCGACACCGATGCCTGCATCAGGCTTGCGCAGGACCTGGTGCGAGTCCCATCGATCACAGGTGACGAACGCGCGGTGCAAGATCTCGTCGCGCTCATGCTCGAAGAGGCCGGCCTCGAAGTCGATCGCTTCGAAGCCGACATCGATCGGCTGAAAGCCCATCCCCGCTTCCCCGGCATGGAGGTCGAGCGCACCGAAGCGGTGCTGGTCGCCGGCATACTCGGGCAAAAGGGCCAGCGCTCGCTGATCCTCAATGGTCACGTCGATGTCGTCCCACCAGGTGACCGGCAGGCCTGGCACGCGTCCCCATGGTCGGCGCACATCCAGGCCGGCCGCCTCTACGGTCGGGGCGCCTGTGACATGAAGGCCGGGCTGGCGGTCGGAATCAGCGCGGCCGCAGCCTTAAAGAAGAGCGGCCTCCCACTACGCGGGCGGCTGATCGTGCAGAGCGTTGTGGGTGAGGAGGACGGGGGGATCGGCACGTTTGCCATGGCCGAGCGCGGCTACCGAGCGGATGCCGCGTACGTCCTGGAACCAACCCGTCTGCGCATCATCCCGGCGCAGGCTGGGGCGCTGTCGTTCCGGCTGCGCATCCGTGGACAGTCCGCCCACGCCTCGGTTCGTTACGAGGGCATCAGCGCCATCGACAAATTCGAGCTGGTCGAAGCCCGGCTCCGGCAACTGGAGCGGTCACTCAACCAGGAGCCGCATCCGCTCTTCAGGCATTACCCGATCGCCTACCCTTTGAGCATCGGACGGCTGCGCGCCGGGTCGTGGTCGTCGACCGTCCCTGACGACCTGGAGTGCGAGGGACGGGTTGGTGTCCCGGTTGGCATGGCCTCCACCGAGGTGCGCCGTCAATTCGCTGCCGCCATCGCGGATGTCGCGCAGCGCGATGCCTGGCTTGTGGAGCATCAGCCGCAGGTCGAGTGGACCGGCGGGCAATTCGATGCGGTCGAAGTGAACGTCGAACTTCCAGCTTTTTCGGCGCTCACCGAGGCGCATGCTGAGGAGTTCGGTGTCGAGCCCGAGCCGGACGGCGCGCCCTACGGCTCGGATATGCGCCTGCTGGTCCACGAAGCGGAAACACCGGCGATTCTCTACGGCCCGGGCGACATCAAGCAGGCCCATTCGACCGATGAGTGGATCGCGGTCGATGAAATCGTGCGTGCCGCCCGCGTCGTTACCGCGGCTGCAGCCCGATATCTCGCAAGCTGATTTAGACTTCATCGCTGTGACGACGCCCGTTTTCGGTTCATCGATCCGCCGTGTCGAAGATCCACACCTGATTCGCGGCGCCGGGCGGTACGTCGACGACCTGCAGCCCGCCGGATGCCTGCACCTCGTGTTTCTTCGAAGCCATCTCGCGCACGCGACCGTTGGCGGCATCGACCTCGCGGCGGCGCGAAAGGCGAAGGGTGTCGTGGCCGCATGGTCGGCCGCGGAGCTTGAGAACCTGAAGCCGTTGAAGATCGAAGAGGGAGCCGACGGGATGGCGCTTCCGGAACGTCGCGTTCTCTCGAGCGGCCGCGTCCGACACGCCGGCGAGGCGGTCGCGATGCTGGTGGCGGAATCGCTGGCCGAGGCCCGCGATGCCCTCGAGCTGATCGAGCTGGACCTCAAACCGCTGCCGGTGGTGACGGACATGGAGCGAGCTCTGGAGGAAGACGCGCCCCTCCTCTATCCAGAGCTCGGCACCAACGTCGCCTTCCACAAAGACGTGAAGCGTGGTCCGGTCAAACGCTCGTTCGACCAGGCCGATGTCGTGGTCCGGGATCGCCTCGTCAACCAACGGCTGATCCCCGCGCCACTCGAGGGGCGTGGCGCCGTTGCGTGGATGGATGGCGGGCGCCTGACGGTGCAGGTTTCATCCCAATCCACCTACGGCGTGCGCGAGAGTATCGCCGAGTCCCTCGGTCTGGCGGAGGATGAGGTTCACGTCATCGTCGAGGACGTGGGCGGCGGCTTTGGCAGCAAAGGGGGCTGCCTAGGCGAGGAGATTGCGGTCGCCGAGGCGGCCCGGCGGCTCGGCCGACCCGTCAAATGGATCGAAGAGCGCTCCGAAAACTGTGCCGTCACCTGGCATGGGCGCGGTCAGTTGCAGGACGTGGAGCTCGCCGCCAAGCGGGACGGCACCGTCCTGGCTGTCCGCTCGCGGATCCTCGCCGATATGGGCGGCCGCCTCGAGCCTTTTACCGCCTTGATCCCGGGAGTCACGCCCGACTTGCAAACGGGTTGTTACCGGATCCCCGCCTCGCAGAGCAGCCTGCTGGCTGTTTACACGAACACGACGCCGACCGGTCCGTATCGAGGCGCTGGCCGACCGGAGGCGGCCTTCTTGATCGAACGGATGATGGACCGGCTCGCCGGGGAGCTGGGCATCGACCCGGTCGAGCTGCGGCTCCGCAATTTCGTCCCTGCCGCCGAATTTCCTTATACGAACGCCGGAAAGCTCACCTACGACAGCGGCGACTATGCGCGCACGTTGCAGCGCCTGGTCGAGGTGGCCGGGTACCGGCAACTCCGGGAGGCCCAGGTGAGCGCGCGCCGGGACGGGCGGCTGCAGGGAATCGGCATCGCAACCTACGTCGAGATTGCCGCCGGGACAAACGCCGACCGGGCCACCGTGCGCCTCGAGCACGATGGCATGATCACGGTCGTCACCGGCTCGACGCCGCATGGCCAGGGACACCTGACGACCTGGGC
>DATBYO010000017.1:0-6891 GCA_036513655.1 Candidatus Dormiibacterota bacterium
TTCCGCTCTCTATGCGCGCCGGGAAACCGGTGCCGGCCAGTACATCGATGTCAGCCTGCTGGAGGCCGGCGTCTCGCTCGCCATCTGGGAAGCCGGCAAGTTTTTCGCGACCGGCGAGATCCCGCGCCCACTGGGCTCGGCCCACCAGAGCAATGCCCCCTACCAGGCCTTTCGGTCAGCAGACGGGTGGTTGACCATCGGCGCCACGACGCCGCCCAACTGGAAGGCCTTCTGCCGCGCGCTCGGCCTGGAGCGTCTGCTCGACGACGCGCGCTACGCGGACACCAGCCTTCGCTTTCGCCACCGCGACACCTTGATCCCGGTGATCGAGGACGTGATCGTGAAGAAGCCAACCGCCCACTGGCTGGGCTTGCTCGAGGGCGCCGGCGTACCCTGCGCGCCGATCGAGCAGTTTGACGAAGTGTTCAACGACCCGCACCTCAACGCCCGGAGCTACTTCTGGGACGCACCGCATCCGAAGCTCGGACCGGTGCGCCAGCTCGGCTCGCCGATGCGCTTCTCGCAAACCCCGGTCCGCCGGGAGAAGGCCGGGCCGCTTCTGGGTGAGGACTCGATCGCCCTGCTCTCGGAGCTCGGTTATAAACCGGCACAGATCGAGACGATGCTCTCGCGCCGGGTCGCCGGCGGGCCGGCCCAGCGGGTGTCATCGTGAGCGACCCTTCCCCCACGACCGGCACGCCGGAGGAGCTGATCAGCGAGCGCCGGGGATCGGTCCAGTGGATCATCTTCACCCGTCCGCAGGCGCGCAACGCCCTCACCTGGAGCATGTACAGCCGGCTCGTGGAACTTTGCGAGGACGTCAATCGGAACCGCGAGGTCAAGGCGGTGGTGTTGACCGGCGCGGGCGGAAAGGCGTTTGTCGCCGGCACGGACATCTCCCAATTCCGGTCGTTTGCGACAGAAAAGGACGCGCTCGATTACGAGGCCGGCGGCAACCGGATGATGAGCACCCTGGAATCCGTCCGGGTGCCGGTGATCGCCGCGATCGCCGGGGCATGTACGGGTGCCGGCGCCGCGATCGCGGCCGCCTGTGACCTGCGCATCGGTTCTCCCTCGGCGCGCTATGGGTTCCCAATTGCCCGGACGCTCGGCAACTGCCTGTCGATGGCGAACTACGCGCGAGTCGTCGCGCTCCTCGGGTTCGCCCGGACCAAGGACATGATCATGCGGGCCCGGCTGCTGGACGCCCAGGAATTGCTCGCGGCGGGGGCGCTCAGCGAGGTCACACCCGACGAGGCGTCGCTCCCGCGGCGGGCACAGGAACTGGCCGAGGAGGTTGCGTCCTACGCCCCGCTCACGCAGTGGGCGACAAAAGAAGCCCTGCGCCGCATTCGCGACCGGATGGTCCCCGAAAACGCGGATGGCGATCTGATCGTCGCCTGTTACCTATCGCGCGACTTCAAGGAAGGCGTGGAGGCTTTCCTCACAAAACGCAAGCCCAACTGGACGGGCGAGTAGCCCCCTTAGACTAGAGCTCTTGACGAGCGACGCCGAGCCCAGCCCGCCGTCACCGGCGCGGCCCCAGCCAGCCTTCACCAACCAGGTTCCGGCCGATCGCCGCTATTGGGTGCTGGGCGTGGTCATGCTCGTGCAGTTCATCTCGGTCCTGACCAGCACGATCGTGTCGACCGCGGCGCCGACGATCGTCGGCGAGCTCCACGGACTCGATCTCTACGCCTGGCTCTTCTCTTCGTACCTGCTGGCGTCGTCGGTGACAGTGCCGGTGGTAGGCAAGCTCTCCGACCTGTTCGGACGTCGTCCCTTCTACATCGCCGGTCTGGTGATGTTCCTCATCGGCTCGGCCGGTTCGGGCTTCTCTCAGAACATGGTCGAGTTGATCGTGGCCCGAGCCGTCACCGGCATCGGCGGCGGAGCCATGTTGGCGCTCGGCGCCACCACCATCGGCGACATTTTTTCGCCCCGCGAACGCGGCCGATGGATCGGGCTGATCATCAGCGTCTTCGGATTGGGCAGCATCGTCGGCCCGCTGGTCGGCGGCTTTATCACCGATCATTTCGGATGGCGGTGGGTGTTTTACGTCAACTTGCCGCTGGGGCTGATTGCCCTGGTGCTGCTCGCGGTTCTCTTGCCCAGGGTCGTGGGCCACGGTCGAGTCCGCATCGATTGGCTCGGAATCGCCCTGCTGGTCAGCGGCGTGATCCCGATCCTGATCGGCCTGACCTGGGCCGGGCTCACTTATCCATGGGGCTCGCCGCAGGTGATCGGCACGTTGACCGCGGGGGCGTTCCTGCTCCTGGCGTTCGCGGTCTGGGAAAACCACGCTCGCGAGCCGATCTTGACGTTGCATCTGTTCGAGAGCCGCGCCTTCACGGTGGCCGTCATCCTCAGCTTTGTCGTCGGTATCGCGCTCTTCGGCGCGCTCACGTTCCTGCCGCTCTACGCCCAGGGCGTGCTCGGCTATAGCGCGCAGGACTCGGGCCTCATCCTGGCGCCGTTGATGGTCGGGTTTGTGCTCGGCAGCCTCGTCGGCGGCCAGCTGACCACCCGCACCGGCCGCTACAAGCTCCAAACGGAGATCGGGATGGTGGTGGCGGTCATCGGGATGTTCCTGCTCTCGCGCCTGTCGGCGAGCTCGACGTTCAGCCAGGCGATCGTGGCGATGGTGGTCACCGGCATCGGCGTGGGCGCCGTCTTCCCGACGCTATCCGTGGTGGTTCAGAGCGCCTTTCCCTATCGCATGCTGGGTACGGCCAATGCCGCGCGCCAGTTCTTCAACAACCTCGGCTCCGTGATGGGCGTACCGGTGATGGCGACGATCGTGATCGAGACGCTCAAGGCCGAGCTTCCCAGGCATCTGCCCGGAGCAATCGGCTCGAAGCTCGCGGGCACGATTGCCTCCGGCGCCGAGGGCTTGATCGCCGGCCAGAACCAGGGACTGAGCCAGGCGTTTCAACGGCTGCCGGCGTCGGTCGTTCACCAGGTGCTCGCGGCGGTCCGGGCGAGTCTCGCGATTGGCATCGAACGTGCGTTTCTGCTCGGGACCGCCCTGATGGCGATCGGGTTTCTCGTCACCCTCTTCCTCCCTGAGATTCCACTCCGCGGGACGATCCAGGACCACCCGACCGGCTGAGAGCCACTCTCCCTCCCCCGTTTCCGGGGAGGGCACGGTGGGGCCTATATGCGAGGACAAGTATTGACACCGTCATCACCCTGAGTAACGTTGCCTAGGTAAGTGGGGATTGTCCCTCCCCCGCTCGCGGGGAGGGTCGGGGTGGGGGCCTGTGGCCTTCAAGGAGGTTGGGGAGATGGGCAACAGCATGTGGCAGACGGTAGCCGGGCATCCCTACGTTGGACACGATCATTTCTGGCAACGCGCCCTCTCACGGAGGCAGTTTCTGGGCGCCACGGCTGCGGCCTCCGCCGCAGTGGCAACGTCGCCGATGTGGTTCCCGGCACTCGCCGACGCATCAGGGCGAGATCCGGTTCCGATTCCGGGCGGGTTCTTCCCTGGCTACCACGCGTTCCTCGGCCCAGGGGTGGAGCCGAGCACGATCTTCAACTACCGCGGCACCACCGGGGTCGCGGCCGTCCAGGGCACAGGTACGGGCTGGAATACGAAGACCGAAGAATCGGAGCCGCTGCTCTTCGACAGCGACAACCGGTTCATGCGCGGCCAATACATCGGCGTCGACGGAGAGGAGCACGAGGGAACCTTCGGCTTCATATGACTCGACATCTATAGGGGTCTGGTAGACCCCTTGGCGCCCGACACGCATCAGATACACGACATGAGCCCGGGGATCGCGCCCAGCGGCCTCTTCTGGACAGTGCGGATTCCGGACCATTGGGTCAGCGTCGAGGCGGATGACCTCGGCGAGGGCGCCCGCTACGGGATCAGCAATCTCCATTTGAAGGACTACCGCCAGTTGGCGAATTCGTTGCCGGCCTTTCTCCCGCCGGGGACAAAGCAAACGCCGCCCGATGCGTCGGTCGCGTCATTCGACATGCGCTGGATGGGCAATAAAGGCCCGACGAGTGCCACCGATTCGGGTCCCAACCAGTTCACCTTTGCTGGCATCTTCACGCACGCCACGATGGCCTGGTCGGCCTCGGTGCCCAGCAAACATTTCAAATTCCGGTCGGACGCCGCCCACACGTCGCACGAGACATTCGCGGCGCTGGTCAACGAGCGAAACGGCAGCTTTTTCGCCGGCGAGGAGGACCAACAGACCGGACAGCACGGCTAGCCGGGCTCGGATTTAGTCCCGCGTCGTAGGACCGCGCACCTCCGGCATTGCGACCGAAGGTGCGCGGCTGAGCGAGCTACCGGTGGCTGACGACCTTACGTCAAGGGGTTGGTCGGTCCACCGAGACCCAGGCACCCTGGCGGGCGCTGCGTGCGACCGCCTCGCAGACGAGCATCGAGTCGTGGCCGTCGGCAAACGTCGGGTAGTCGGTTTCGGAAGCGCCATTCCCGGCGACCGCGCGGTAGACCGCTCGATACAGGGCCTTGAACGTGTCCGCAAAGCCTTCGTTGTGTCCGGCAGGTAAGCCGGCGGCGGCGCGGCCGTCCGCATTCAGCAGGGCCGGATCTCGTGGCAGAAGCTCGTTCGGCCGTCCGCGATGGCCGATCCACAGCTCGTCTGGGCGTTCGGACTGCCAGGACGCGGCGGCGGTTGATCCATCGATCTCGAACTGGAGGGTGTTCCCGCGTCCGGCACTGATCTGCGAAATCATCACGGTGCCGAGCGCCCCATTTTCATAGCGGAGCAGGATCGTGGCGGCGTCCTCGGTCGTGATGGTCCGCGCCGTCGTGGCTCCGGAACGCTCACTCGCAAACGTTTCAACCGGCCCGACAGGCTGCTGGCGGACAGGAATGAATGTCTTCAGGTCCGCCATTACCGACACGATCCGCTGGCCGGCGACGTGACTGATCAGGTCCATCCAGTGCGAGCCGATGTCGGCAACGGCTCGGAGGCTGCCGCCCAGCTTGGGCTCCAGGCGCCAGTTCCAGTCCGTGTCGAGAAGCAGCCAGTCCTGCAGGTAATGACCGGACACCAGTCGCACCTCGCCGAGCCCGCCTTCGCGCACGAGCTGGTGCAGGTGCCGGCAGATCGGGTAGAAGCGGAGGTTGAAGTTGACGGCATTGACACGCCCGCTTGCCCGGGCGAGCCGGACGAGCTCCGCCGATTCCGTCGACGTCGTGGCGAGCGGCTTCTCGCAGACGACGTGCTTGCCGGCCGCCAACGCCGCCGCCGCTTGCGGGTAGTGCAGGTGATTCGGTGATGTGATGTGGACCACCTCGACCCCCTGATCGGCCAGCATCGCCTCGAAGCTTTCGTAGGCGGGCGGCAGGTTCAGCGCGGCGGCGCGTTCGGCGGCCCGATCATGGCTCGATCCGACCACGCCATGCACCGGCACGCCAAGCCGGCGCAAGGCTTCGACGTGGACCGCGCCGATGAAGCCGGTCCCGACGACGGCCGCGCCGATTTCGCTGAGCGGTCGGGACGCGGGCGACTCTCTCACCGCTTTGAGACGGGAAGCGCGAACCAGGTGGCGACAATCTTGGTCAGCTCCGCCGCCCGCGCTTGAGCCTCGGCCGGGTCCGCGAAGCGCATGAACCGCGCGCTGGGGCCCGACCCCTCGAGGTGCGCGAATTTTCCTGGAATCCGCGCACCTCGATTGAACATCAAGGAAACCTGCTTCTTGCTCGTTTGAACGAATGTCGCAAAGTCACCTTCGAAGCCAAAGGTCAGCGTGCCATACTTCACGAACTCCGTCATCCGCCGATCGGCGCGCAGGATGATCTCCCGCACCCGCCGGATGGTTGGCTCCGCCGGAAGCTTCTTTTCTGCGAACCAGCGCTCGACCTCTGGGCTCGTCTTCATTCCGGCGACCCTACCTCCATCCGACCATAACCGTTTAGGCGCTTCCTATGTTTCCAGAAGCATGAGGCGGCTGGCCATCGTGGGGCTGGTGGTGCTGGCGGGCTGTAGCGGCCCCAGCACCGCGAAGCCGTCGGCCTCGCCCGCGGCAAGCGCGAGCCCCGTCGCCATCTCGACCGCGTGTCCGCCGGCCGGGAAGGCAGCAGCAGCGGTCCTGACTCCGGTGACGCTGGGCAACCATCCGACGATCATCTATTCCGATGAGCCAACGGCCAATGGTGGGCCGGTTGTCAGCAGTCTTGTTCGTTACGACGTGACCACCGCAGCCAAGGCCGAGATCTTGAAAACGACCGTCAGCGAGGCCGAGGTTTCGCCCGATGGCCATTGGATCGCGCTGGCCACCCTGGTTTCGGGGCAACCGGCCGTGCAGCTAGTACGGACCGACGGTCAGTATCTGCAAACCGTTTTCTGCGGCGAGCCCAACGGAAGTATTCGCGGAATCCTTTGGTCATCCGACCTGAAATCGTTGCTCTTTTCCGCGAGCAGCGGATCAGGTCCCGCACCGATTTATCGCCTCGATCTCAACAAAGGCACGCTTGACACGGCGCTACGGAATAACAGCCTGAGCACCGACTACGCCCCGCTGTCATGGGTGGATGCGAATCGCGTGCTCCTCCTCGGCCGGCCGATAGGGCCCGGGCCCGGATACGACCTGCGAGTGCTCGATTTGAGCCAGGGCGCGAACCAGCAAGCGTCCGACCTGCCGTTGGTCGTAAGTTCGTCAGCGGATTGCTGGGACGCGGACAACGATGCAACCACCGTCTACACCAGCGCGTGCCAGGGCACGTTCAGCGACCAGGGTGGCGGCACGATGCGCGGGCCGACCACGATCAGCGCCCAGTCAGCGACCGGCGGCCAGAAACGGATCGTCTTCAACAGCCCGACCCTGGCCGTGACCCAGCTCCGTGCGGTCGGATCCAACCAGCTCCTGTTGAGTGTTGGCAACCAGGATCCTGCCAGGAGC
>DATBYO010000018.1:0-6872 GCA_036513655.1 Candidatus Dormiibacterota bacterium
GAATGCCGCGCCATTCGACACCGGCCGGCAGCCACGGCGGGGCCTCGATGGCATTGGCGTAGACGCGCATCGTGCGCGCGCCTCGCGATGCCGCCAGCGCCTCGATAATGCTGCGGGCATAGACTTCGGTTCCCGTCGCAAAGCGACGGATCGCGGGGGTTCCGTCGACGCCCACTAGCACGGTTGGCCTGCGCTGTTGCGCAACGCTAGTTGCACAGTGACTTGAGCGCGCCGCTGTGCCGTCCAGCCGGCCCATCGCGCACTCGGGCAAAATTCCATTGCCCTCGTGTGCGCGTACAGGCCGGCATGCGGCACCGGCGCGTGCGCGCGAAAGCGCGGCTCGGCCTGCGGCCTCGCGGTTCTGCTAACCATGGAACCGCGCGCGAATCCCTTTGCTAGCATGCGGCAGTGTCTAGCAGCAATGCGGTGCCGGATGGCATCGCGATCGATCTCCTGTTTGCGGCCAGGCCATTCACGGGTCTCGAGCATCACGCGCTCCACATCCTTCGCGGACTGCACAGGGTCGGCGCGTCGGTCGATGTGCTCACCCCGGTCGATGTGATTCCCGACCTCGGCGAGGCCGCCACCGGACACCGAATCGTGCCCTTTCCGCGCGTGCCGCGCGGGCTCAGGCTGGGCCGCGAACAGTGGGCCTTGCCCTGGCGCTTCGGGGCCTATCCACGTGCCCTCCAGCTCTTGCACTCAGTATTGGGTGTTGCGCCGATGCTCAGCGGCGTGCCGTTGGCGCTCACCGTGCCCGACCTCGCGTATCGGATCCGACCCGAGGACATGCATCCGCGTGCGCGCTGGTACTTCGCGATGCTTGGCCCACGCAGTATTCGCCGGGCGCGGCGTGTCATGGTCTCATCGCAAGCCGTCAGACGGCAGGTCATCGACCTGTACCATATCGCGCCGGACCGGGTCGCCTACGTCCCGCTGGCCGCGGATCCGATCTTCACCCCGCAGCCGGCGAACGACGTGGCCCGGGTCCGGATGCAGTTCGGACTGCCCGAGCGTTACGTCCTGTACGTGGGTACCATCGATCCCCGCAAGGATCTCGGCCGGTTGCGGTCGGCGTACGAGCTGCTTCCGTCGGACCTCACCGATGACACGGCGCTCGTTTTTGTCGGCCGCACCAACCGGGGAGCCGACCGGTTGGCTCGCGAGTTGCACAAGGCCGGACCGCGCGGCCACATCATCGGGCTCGATTACGTCCCACGCGAGATGCTGCCGGCGATCTATAGCGGTGCGTCGATCTTCGTGTATCCGTCCCGCTATGAAGGCTTCGGCCTGCCGGTACTGGAAGCGATGTCATGCGGGGCGCCGGTGATCGTTTCCTCGGCCGATGCGCTCGCCGAGCTGGTCGACGATGCGGGCGTCGTGCTGCGCACGGAGAGCGTGGAGGAGCTGACGCAGGCCATGGAGCGGCTGCTTCGCTTCGATGCGGAGCAGTTGCGGTTGCGGAATGCCGGACTTGGGCGATCGAAAACGTTCAGCGTCGAGCGGCTTGGTCGCGAGACCGCGGAGGTCTACCGGCAGGCGCTCGCCGCGTGACACGCTTCACCCTCCTGGGGGTGCCGGTTGACGCGTTAACCGAGGCCGAGGCGGTGGACTGGGTGGCGCGTGCCATCGCCGACGGGCGTCCTCGCCTGGTGATCAGCGTCAACCCGGAGCGGATCATGCATGCGGGACGCGATCCAGCCTTTGCCGCGGTGCTTCGCCAGGCCGATCTGGCCCTCGCGGACGGGGCCGGCGTGCTCTGGGCCGCGCGCCGGCTCGGGCATCCATTGCCCGGGCGAGTCGCGGGCGTGGACTTCGTCACGGCGCTCGCGGCGCGCGGCGCCACCGCGGGCTGGCGGTTCTTCTTTCTAGGTGGCCACCCGGGGGTGGCCGAAGCGGCTGGCCGGGTCCTCCAGGACACCTATCCCGGGTTCGTTCTGGCGGGGGCGCAACCGGGCTCGCCGGACTCCGCGTCCGATGACGCCACCACCGCAGCCGTCCGCTCGAGCCGGGCCCAGGTCCTGCTGCTGGCCTACGGGGCCGCGGCGGAGGAAGCCTGGCTGGCCCGTAACCTCGAGCGTTCGGGCGCGACCATTGGGCTCGGGGTGGGAGGCGCCTTCGACTTCATCTCGGGCCGGGCGCGTCGGGCGCCACGCTGGATGCGTGACCACGGGCTGGAATGGCTTCACCGGCTCGCCCACCAGCCGTGGCGATGGCGCCGCATGCTGGCTTTGCCACGCTTCGTGGTGCGGGTGCTAGTGTACGGCAGGCGGGACGGTCCGAACGAAGGAAGTCCGTGACCGGGCCGTTACTCTCCTGACCGTGACCGCCGCCGCCGCCTTGCTTCGCCGCGTCACCAGCACGGTCGCGCTCCGCTCGCTGCTCTTTACGGCCATCTTCAGCCTGGCCGCAGTGCCGCCGCTCGACCCGGATTTGTGGTGGCACCTGGCAAACGGACGGCTGATCCTGGCCACCGGGTCGATCCCCCATGTCGATGTCTACTCGTTCAGCGCCGCCGGCCAGCCCTGGGTGATGCACGAATGGCTCGCCGATCTTGCGATGTACCTCGTGTACCAGCTCGGCAGCCTGCCTCTGCTGGTCGCCATCTTCGCCGCGGTCGTGACCGCGTCCGCCGTCTGCCTCTACCTTCTCCTGCGGCAGACCGGACTGGCCGCGAGTGCGGCCGCCGTCCTCACGCTGGTCGGTGCCCTCGCCGGGTCGACCGCCTGGGGGGCGCGGCCCCAGCTGCTCAACGTGCTCTTGTGCGGCCTGCTGTTGCTCGGTCTGTCGCGCTATCGAGCCGGCCGGCTGACGCCGTTCGTGTTGCCCCCCTTCATCTGGTTGTGGGCGAACCTGCACTCCGCGTTTCTGGTCGGAGTCATCATCAGCCTGCTGTTTCTCGCCGGCGAAGTCTTCGACACCTGGCGATCACGGCCCGATGCGATGCCGAGGCGCCGCCTGACCGCGCTGGGTTGGGGGATTTTCGCCGGGGCCGGGCTCGCGTTCATCAATCCATTCGGCCTACAAACCGTCCTCTTTTCGCTGGGGACGCTGACCTCGCCGCTGATCCAGAACAACATCCAGGAGTGGGCCTCGCCCGACTTCCATTCGCTGCCCGGCATGATGTTCGAGGGGATCGTCTTCCTGCTGCTGGTCGGCCTCGCGACCGGCCGGGTCAAGGCACGCACCAGCGAGTGGGTGATCGCCTTTGCGCTCCTCTATCTCGCGCTCGCCTCACAGCGACATATGCCACTCTTCGTGCTCGGCGCCGCGCCACTCATGGGCCGGTGTGCCCAGGCGGTGCTCGCCTGGTTGGCGGCGATGCTGCCGCCGGTGCACGACCGGCCCGCGGCTCAGGCCGCCTTCCGTTGGGCGCCGTCGCGCCCCGGCGCCCCTGGACTCGCGCTGGGCGCCGTCAATTTGTTCTTGCTGATCGTGGTCGGGGCCGGCATGGTGGGCTACCGCGCGCTCCCCAACCTCCAGTCCGGCCGTCAGTCCGAGGCGATCAGCGCCGCACTCCCCGTCGGGGCGACCGATGCCCTGCAGGCGCTCGGCCGGCCGGTGCGGGTCTTCAATTACTACGACTACGGCGGCTACCTGGTCTGGCGGCTGTTTCCCACGGGTGGCCGGGTCTTCATCGATGGCCGGGTCGAGGTCTACGGCTCGCAGGTCTTCAGCCGCTATCTGCAGGTCAGTTACCTGACGGCCGCCTGGCCAAACGTGATCGCACAGGCCCACCCGGACGCGATCATCTTGCCCAACGCCCATCCCCTGACCGACATCCTTCGGCATGACGCGACCTGGCAGATTCTGCGGCGCGACCCGGTGGCCACGGTCTTCACCCGAGTAGGCTTCGCTCCATGAGCCTGGCGTCGTCGGTGGAAATCAGTGCGGTGATGCCCGCCTTCAACGAGGAGGCCAACCTGGAGCAATCCGTGGGACGGATGGCCGCGGCGCTCAAGGGTCAGGCTCGGGCCTTCGAGGTCATCGTCGTCGACGACGGCAGCCGGGATGGAACGGCCGCGGTGCTGGAGCGGCTCAAGGCGATCCATCCGAGCCTGCGGGTCGTCCGCCATCCCGACAACCGCGGCTACGGCGCCGCGCTGCGATCCGGCTTTGCGGCGGCCCACTATCCCTGGGTCTTCCTGATGGATGCCGATAACCAGTTCGACCCGGCCGACGTCGCAGCGCTGCTGGCCCGGGCGGCCGATGCCGACATCGTCGCCGGCTATCGCCAGCAGCGCCGTGACCCGCTGCCTCGGCGCCTGAATGCCTGGGCATTCTTTACGCTCGTGACCATCTTGTTCGGTCGCCTGGCTCGGGATGTGAACTGCGCCTTCAAGCTGATGCGCCGCGACCTGCTCGCTCGCATGGAGCTGCACTCGGAGGGGGCGTTGATCAATACCGAGGTTTTCGTGCTGGCGCGCCAGCTGCACGCGCGCGTGGTGGAGGTGCCGATCCAGCATTACCCCCGGACCTCGGGCCGCCAGACCGGAGCCAACCTGCGCGTCGTCGTGCGGGCCTTCAGTGAGCTGCTCGCCTTCAAGGCCGAGATGCGGAAGGTGGAGAAGGCGGCGTGAACCCCGAGATCTCGATCATCATCCCGGCGTTCAACGAGGCGCTTCGGCTTCCCGCGACACTCGACCGGGTCGAGAGCTTTCTCAAGACCTACGGGCTCACCGCCGAGGTGATCGTGGTTGACGATGGTAGCCGCGACGCCACCGCCGAGGTGGTGCGGCAGCGAGCGGCGGCGTGGCCGCAGCTCAAACTGGTGGAGTCCGGCCGCAACGCCGGGAAGGGCGCGGCGGTGCAGCTCGGGATGGCGCAGGCGCGCGGTCGCTATCGGATCTTCAGTGACGCCGACCTGAGCGTGCCCATCGACGACCTGGAGAAGCTGCTGCGACCGCTGCGCGGCGGCGCCGGGGTTGCGATCGCGTCGCGGGCGCTCAAGGATTCACAGGTCGAGCTGCATCAGCCCTGGTACCGGGAGACGATGGGGAAGATCTTCAACCGCCTGGTGTGGGTCTTCGTGCTCAGCGGCGTCCATGACACGCAGTGCGGCTTCAAGGCCTTTACCGCGGAGGTCGCCGACCGGGTCTTCCCGGCGCTGCAGACCCGCGGCTTTGGCTTCGACGTCGAGGTGCTCTATCGCGCGCAGCGCGCCGGCTACCGGATCGCCGAGGTGCCGACCCGCTGGATCAACTCACCGCAGAGCCGGGTGCACCCCATCCGGCACTCGACCATCATGTTCCTCGAGTTGCTCGCCATCCCGGGGCGCGTCCGCAAGCATCCGACTAAGGGCAGCGGTCACCAGGACGCAAACCGGGCGTCAGCCTGAGCAGCTGATAGGGGCCGACCTGCGACCGCGCGATCGTTCGGGTGGCCAGCCACTGGTCGAGAAAGGGTGATCCCGGAACCGAGCTAAGGTTCCACGGCTCTCCGGCGCTGGTGGGGCCGAGCACGGCGAGAGCCACCCCCGCCCGTGCCAGCTGGCAGGCGATGGTGCGCGCTCCAGACTCGGTGTTGGTCAGCCCGGGTAGGGCCTCGTAATAGACGGTGCCGGGGTTTCGGGCACTGAGAAAGTAGAGCGTGGTGTCGTTGAAGGTCACCAGGTCATTGCGCTGAAGCCCGACCCAGATTGGACCGCCGTCAGGCGTTAAGGCATCGATGTCGCGAATCACCTCGGCCAGCTCCGCGGTTGGCATCCAGGCGCGCTCGCCGCTCAGGCTGCTGCGAGGAACGCCGGCCGCGGCGTGCGGCTGCGATAGGTCGCGATAGACGAGCCCGCCCGCCGCCATGCACAACATCAAAATGCCGGCGACGGGCACGAGCGCCTGGAACGCGCGACTCGGAGGGATGGACCGAAGGCTCCGCCTCTCGAGCAGGAGCGCGAGCAAGATGGCGGTAACCGGCCAGGCGTCCATCGCGTGGATCCCATCGGCGCGGGTGCGCACCCAGGTGAAGAGGAGCACGCCGCTGACCAGGAGCGCCGTCAGGCGCGCGCGTTCGTCGGCCGATGATCGCAGGTGGTAGGCGCGAACCAGCCCCCAGAGCCAGATCAGTGCGAACGCGATGCCGAGCACGATCACGACCGCCGCCTCGTCGCCGCGGCCGAAAGGAATGCGACGAGCCTGCGGGTACAGGCTGGTTGCGTAGGTGACGAGGTCGAACCATACCGGCGTGATCCCGGCCATCACGACGGTCATGCCCCATAACCCCGCCGCGACCCCGCCTGCGCCGAGCAGGTAGGGCAGCAGCCGGGCCCGAACGACGTGGCCCGATAGGCCGATCGCCGCGTACCCCGCGCACAATCCGATCCCGAGCGCGATGGCGAATTCGGGGCGAGAGAACGACGCCAGGCCGGTAAGCGCCCCTGTCAGCATCGGCCATACCGGCCGGTCGTGGTCAACGCTGTAGAGGAACGCCAGCACCGCCGAGACGCCGACCAGATTCGCCAGGAACGCGGAGTTGAACGCGGGGACCGAGATCGGGACGACGCTGATGAGTCCGGTGAGGAGAAGACGCATCCCACCGCGTAATCCGAGGCGGCCGGTCACGGCATAGGCCACGCCGGCGAGGAGCGCGAGCACGAGGACGCCGAGCGCCCGTTCGACCACCACGTTGACCGCGATCGCCTTGAAGGCAGCGGCCAGGATGTAGGTGTCGAGGGGACCGTACGTGATCCAGTAGTCGCGAAATGGAATCCGTCCGGCCGCGGTCAATGCAGCTTTGGTCAAGGTGACACCTTCGTCGTAGCGGTCGAGCGGCGCGACCATGAAGCGCACCGTGGCCAGCGCAAAAAATAGGCTGACCGCCATCGCCTGAACGATCACGGCTGGCGAAGGCGTTCGCCAACGGGCCGGCAGGCGCGA
>DATBYO010000019.1:0-26187 GCA_036513655.1 Candidatus Dormiibacterota bacterium
TGCGGGCTGCGGCTGAAGCCCGACCCGTGCCTCGCGTGATCCGTTCGAGGCGTTGAGCAACCTGAGGTCGTAGCCTCCGGGCCGAGGGATCAGGGCGGTCATCTGGATGCAGTCTGGATCGAGCTCGATCACGGGAGGCAGCGTGACGACGGGCGCGCCCCGTCCCGGCACGAGCGGAAGGAGTGCCGACTCCGCGGCCCGCCAGACGCCCGCGTCCTGCCAGTCACCGGCATGGAAGAAGAGGCTGTAGCGGAACCGTTGGACGCCAGGGACTTGGGCACCCGGCGTCTCTAGCGCGGGACCGGCGTGCCCGGTGCGCGTGACGAGGTCATCGCGTGACAGCCAACCAACCGACCGCAGCAGGGTAAGGGCGAGCTCCTGCGGAGGACCGGGTAGCAGCTCGTACTCGTGCAGCCCGCGGGCGATCAGGGCGATGCCGGCGTGGCCGTCACTCGCATCGACGAAGGACCACATCGGGTAAGTGGGGAGCTCCACCTCCGGGGCGCCAGGATCGCGCCGGGGGCCGGTCACGGCGCGGGCGGTCACGTGAAACGGCGTATCGGCGACGGAATTGCTCGCCAGAAAGGGCAACGGGAAATGCACACGCAGTCGATGGTCCAGGGCACCGTTGGTGACTTCCATCTCGACGTCGAGCCGCGGTTGGTCGGCGTCGAGCGTCAGGGTCAGCCTGATCGGCAGCGTTGCCTCGAGATCGGCGCGAGCGCGGCGGTCATGGCTGAGCCCGCTGTAGACCGCGTAGTCGTATCGCGCCTCGAGGCGCGCGCGGAGCGGGTCGGCGTCCTGGACGCTGCTCCTGAAGTGTCGCACTGGTACCGCGGGCCGGGGGTTGCGGGCCGGCGGCGAGAAGTTGTACTCGTCGCCGGCGTCACCTTCATCGACCAATCGCAGCAATCCCGGGTAGCGCAGACCTGTCGTTCGGTCGAAAACCGTCAGCGTTCCGTCGGAACGAAGATCGCACACGAGGTGCGCGTTCTCGAGTCGAGCCGCCTGTGCGGTGACTGGCACATGGGGACTGGTGGCGGCCAGCGATCCCACGGAGCCCCCACGGATGACGGGCGTGAGAAGCAGCGCGCCGTCAACCTCGACGACGCCCTGCCGTGGGAATGGGCTGGGGTTCCAGACCTGTCCGGCACCCGCCAGCCGCGGCAGGGCACGATCGACGATCCGCTCGGTCAGCTCGAGCGCGGTCGCGCTCCGCCGGCTCGACTCCGCCGCAACCGCGTCGATTCCGGAGCCGCATGCCGTGTCGTGCGCGGCATTCTGGAGTATCAAGACCCAGGCCCGGTCGAGCATCTGGCTCGCGTCGACTCCGGCCAGCGCTGCGATCGGCTCCGCCATCCGCTCGAGGGCCAGGGTGGCGTCAAAGTAGCGCTGCTTGTCGGGTGCTCGGACCGAGAGCGTGCCCATCAGGATGTTGGCCCGGGCTGATGAACGCAACTCGCCGACCCAGTGGGGCCAACCGTGCTCCGGCAGCATCTCGAGGTAATCGTCGAGGCGAGCCAGGCGCACGCGGGTCCCATCGAGATGGCTGCCTGCGCCGCGCACGGCCGCGCTGAGGGTCTGCTGCGGCAGGACGTGGTCGTTGCCGTTCATTAGAAGGACATTCGATGGGGGCTGAAATGGCGCCATCGCCTTCAGCGCGGACGCGATCCGTGACGCGAGGGCGGCCGGTTCCGTCGGCAGGTCCACGCCGTGCGAGTAGGAGGTGCCCATATACGCGGTGAGGATGCGGCTTCCGTCCGGCGCCTCCCAGGTGAAGGCGACCCGGTCGATCGCCAGCGGCACGCCGCGCCAGACGGCGGCATATCGAAAACCAAGCTGGCGGTAGATCTGCGGCATTTGCGCCGCGTGGCCGAACGAGTCCGGAAGGTAGCCGGCCCGCATCGAGCCGCCATGGGCCTCCGCCGAGGCGATGCCGCGCTGGAGGTCTCGCACCAGGGTTTCGCCGCTGACGAGAAACTCGTCGGGGAGCGTGTACCACGGCCCCACCTGGATCTGGCGACTGCGCACCGCGCGCTCCAGCCGGCTCCGCGCCTCGGGGCGGACCTCGAGGTAGTCATCGATCACCACCGTCTGGCCATCCATCAGAAAGCGGAAGTCCGGATCGGCTTCGGTCAGCTCGAGCAGCTGGTCCCAGAGCTCGACCAGCTGGGCACGGAACGTCTCAAAGGTGGCGTACCACTCGCGGTCCCAGTGGGTGTGCGGCACCACATAGACCATTCGTTCAACATCGGGCATCACCTGATTGTGCCGGAGAAGGGGAAGGAACCGGCGGGGTTCCCTCCCTCAGTCGATCAGGGCAGGTGCCACTTCTCGGAGCCGATCACGTGGACCCAGGTCAAGCCGTTGTCCAGCTCGATCGGGTTGCCATTGGCATCCAGGTAGACGGCGGGTACGTTCGGATCCGGATGGTGCCAGGTGGCATGGATCACGACACCGTCGACGAAGATGTCCGCCTTGCCGTCACCCGTCAGCTCATAGGCTTCGGTGAAGTAGCCGTGGAAGCTGTTCGCCGGGTTGGTATCCAGAAACGAACTGACGTATTGCACGATGACGGTCTTGGCATGCACGCGGCCGGTGCCGACGTTGTTGAAGGGCCGGCCGTCCTGTGTCTTGAAGTACTGCTTGGAACCGGGATCGTACTGCCAGGTCGCGCCATGATCGGGCACCGAAATCGTCGGCGCGGCGTCACCGGTAAAGGTCGCGTCTGGATGCTTCGGCGCAATGTCGTACTGCGGCGCCGGCAGGTTCTGCTGGGCTGTGTACGCGGTGACATTATTGCCGTGCATCATCACGTTGTGCGGTGCGTACCGGGTGGCATTGTCGCGGTAGAAGACGTTGCCGGCACCGTGGCTGTAGTCATTCACGAGATTCGGATGCTTCCAGACCATCCCGAGGACGTAGTCGTTGGCACCCGAGCAATAAATCATCCCCTTATACATCAGCTCCAGGCGGATGGTGATCAAGCGGCAGCTTCGCACCGGCCCAACAAGGTCCGGTAGCGGGTGCCAGTAGATGGCGCTGAGCCGTGGGATGGACCCTTCGCTGATGTACTCGTAGACCATGTCGGCCTGCTGCATTCCGGCCTGCGGACGGGCATCGATGCTGTTCTCGATCTGAATGATGGTCGGCGCGCCGGACCCGATCCGGGCGGGGTCGCCCTGCGAGGGCACTTCGATGACGGTGGTAAAGCTGAGCTTCCAGTCGGCGGCCAGCGGATCCTGCTTGCGGTTGACCGCTGTCTGGGCGACGGCAAGCGCATACGGGTGACTGTGCCCGAGCTTCAGATCAAGCGTCGCGGTCTTGCCGTCGCTCGACCAGCTGACCTTGCCGCTGTCGACGGCTTTACCGTTGACGGCGATTGGCGTTTTGGTCCCATCCATCGGTTGCGTGAAGTCGATCTGCACGCTTCCGGTGGGCTTCAGGCCCTGCTGGCCATCGGTCACCTTCTGGCTGTTGACCCTCACACCCGCGACGGCGGGGGCCGGCTCGGTCTTGAAGCTGAATCCGCTCGTCACTCCGCGGCCGGACGTGTTCTTCGCGTCCTTGACGCTGACGTGGTACGCGGTATTCGGGGCCATCTTCGGCCGGAACTGGAACTCCCTGGGGCTAACCGTCTTGAACGCGACCAGCACGTTCGGCGTCATGCTGAAGGCGCCTTGGACGGAGTCGGGCTTCATATCCTGGTTGAAGTGGAGATCAATCGTGGCCGTGCGAGGAACCGCCTGGTCGCCATCGTTGACGTTGGCGCTTACCTCGAGCGGGGTGGTGATGATGCGGATCGCGATGGCGGCCGCGACCAGGAGGACGGCGATCGGCGCCAGCCACCAGCGTTCGCGAACTGTTTGCGTCAAGGTCATTGATCACTCCCTATCACATGAACCCACGTCAGCCCGGTATTGAGGTCAACCGGGTTGCCGCTGGCATCGTAGTAAACGACCGGTAAGTCGCGATTGGGATGTTTCCAGGTCGCGTGGATCATCCCGCCGTCGGAGTAGATGTCGGCAGTCCCCTCGCCCGCGAGTTCGTAGTACTCGGTGTTATAGGTGTGATGCACACCGGTGTTCGCCGGGTTCGTATCCAGACGAGAGACCACGTGCTCGATGATGAGGTTCTTGGCATGCACCTGGCCGGTGCCAACGTTGGTGAACGGCGCGCCGTCCTGCCACTTGAGATATTCACGCGAGTTGGCATCATAGCGCCAAACGGCCGCATGCTGCGGGATCGACACGCTGGTCGCGGGTGTGGCACCCGGGAGCGCCACATCCGGATGGGCGGGCGCGATGTCGTAGCTGAGCGCCGGCAGATTGGCCGAAGCGGTATGGGCGGTGACCTGGTCAGGCCGGGCGATCACGTTGTGCGGCGCATACCGGTCCGACGCCCGGTACATATAGGCATACATGTAGTTGTAGTCATAGACCACGTTCGGCCATTTCCAGACCTGGCCGAGGACGTAGTCGTTTGCGCCGGAGCAGTAGATCATGCCGCGGTACATCTGCTCCAGCTGGACCGTGATCAGGCGGCAGCTCCGGACCGGTCCGAGCAGGCTCGACGGCGGATGCCAGTAGATGGCCGACAAGCGGGGGATGCCAAACTCGCTGATGTACTCGTAGATCATGTCGGCCTGCTGCATGCCGGTCTGGGGCCGCACCGTCGGCTGCGAACTGTTTTCGATCTGGATGATGATCGGCGCCCCCGAGGTCCCGATCCGGGCGCTCGATCCGGCGGACGGCACCTGCACCATCGTGGTAAAGCTGAGCTTCCAGTCGGCGACCGCGAGATCCTGCCGTTTGTTCGTCGCGGTCTTCGGGACCAGCAGCGTGTGGGTGCGGCTGTGGGTCAGCGTCAACGCGAGCGTGGCACTCTGGCCAGTCTTGTCCCAGGTGAGGCTCTTTGCCTCGACGGCGGTCCCGTCCAGAACGAGGGGAGTCTTAGCGGCGTCCATCGGTTGCGAGAAATTGACCTTGAGGCTGCCCCGCAGGGCGATCGCCTGCTGGCCGTCGGCCATCGGCGCATCGTTGAACGTGGCGCCGGTGACCTTGGGCGCCGGCTCGGTCCGGAACGCGACCGCGTAGTTCTCGCTCCCGAATCCCATCGCCTTTCGGGCTCCGAGCACCTGGACTCGGTAGGCCGTGTCCGGCTCCAGTTGCGGACGAAACTCGAAGCTCCGTGCGTTCTTGACGACGACGGTGTAGGGGACCGAAGGCGCGATGTGGAAGCCGTTTTTGACCGACGCCGCATCCATGTCCTGGTTGAAGCTCAATAGGACGGCCGAGCTCCGGACCACGGCATGGTCGCCATCGGCAACGCTGGCGTTGACCGCCAGCGGCGCAGTCAGGGCGCGCAGGATCAGCCCGGCCGCCGCCAGTAGCAGCACGATGGGGAAAATCCACCAGCGACGCCGCAGCGTCGCCCCAAACCCGCCACCGCGGGCCACGCTCTGTTGCATTAAGGGAACCTCAGCAGGGTACTCCGACCGGCGGCACAGGCTATTTGACGCACACCCCGGATTCAACTGCAACGGCTATCCGGCTTATTGAGCGTCCTAGCTGTCGGTTTTCTTGCCGGTGAGATCCCCCCTTGGCCGGGCTACGCCACCATCAACCGAGGCAGCAGAAGCTGCTGGACATCGAAGAGGACGTCCAGGACCCGCACCGGGTCACGCGTGACGTTGCGGTTGAGGGCTCGGAGAAGCTTGCGGCTCAGCGGTCGGACGAACCGGATGATCTCGTCCATCAGCGGTGCCGGAACGGCTCCCCGCCGGTTCTCGATGATGTCCTCAACGGACAGGAGGAAATCGTCGGCCCGTCGCACGTCGGCCCTCCGCTTCAGCTCTTGATTCCGCCGATCGGCCGCCGCCTCGAACTCTCGATGAATCTCTTCGATCGCCTCGCTTAGCATCTAAATCGCTCCCTTCACTTCCCAGAATGCCGTGGGTTGCTAACGCACGAAAGCTGATACGCGTACTGTTACATAGTCGGCAAAAGCTGTCAAGAGTTGCACAAATAGCCGCCCCCGGCGTGGAAAAGGCGGCGAGATACTCCTGAAATCAGGCCGTCAGGCCATTTCCGGAAACTTCCTGTAGGGTGTCCAGCTCGCGGACCTGGTTAAGGTCGAGACCCTGGTCGCCGAGCGAGTGGAGCAAGTGGAGGACGTATTTCACCCCTGCCAGGTTCACGCCCTTCTGGCGGGTGAGGAACTGGATCACCCGCACCCGGCGGATGTCGTCCTCCGAGTACCGCCGGCGATTGGTGGCCGTGCGCTGTGGCTTGATCAGGTTCTCGCTTTCGTAGATCATGAGCGTCCGCGGGTGAAGGTTCAGGATTTCGCTCGCGATGCTGGGCGTGAAGACCGCCCGTCCCGGTGCAATCGCCGACATCCGCTTTCGCTTTCCCACGCTCTCACCCCTTGGCGGGACACCCGCCAGGTCTGTATACCGCTAAGTTTATATTCACGATATCACTTATTGGACAATCACGCAAGGTCGGGTACTCAGGGGGTACCCTCGGCAGCGCCGCGTAGAGTTAGCGGATAGCCATGCTGGCGATCGAGCAATACACGCGGCGGCTCCTCAAGGACTTCCACCCGATCATCGCGGCCAACCGGCCCCCGATCGAGCTGGCCGCGGACCCGGCCGATCGGGAGCGCTTCATCCGCGGCTCCGGCGGCCTGGTGACCGGGCTCTCGGGGCTGGCCCAGGCGACGGGCGCGGTCTGGGTGGCGTCCATGCGTGACGGATTCGAGGACGAACTCGAGTTGGGCGCTGGCGGGGAGCCGATGATGGTCGAAACCACCGACGGCTCGCGGTTCCAGGTGAGCTGGGTCAATTCCCCGCGCCTGGCCTACGACCTTTACTACAACACCATCGCCAACCCGCTCCTCTGGTTCGTGCAGCATTATTTGTGGAACCTGGCGCAGGCGCCGGTCCTCGATGACAGTACCCACCGGGCCTGGACCGAGGGCTACCGGCTCGTCAACCAATTGTTCGCCCAACAGGTTGTCCGCGAAGCCCGGCGGGGACGAAAGCGGCCGCTGGTCCTATCGCACGACTACCACCTTTACCTGGTCCCGCGGCTGGTGCGTCGCGAACTGCCCGACGCCGTCCTGCAGCATTTCGTCCACATCCCGTGGCCCACCCCGCAGTACTGGAAGGTGCTGCCGAAGTACATGCGCGACGAGATCATGGACGGGTTGCTGGCGGCCGACATCATCGGTCTGCAGACCCACTCCGACGTCCGCAACTTTTTGCTGACCTGCGAGGAGAACATGGGCTTGCCGGTGGACTTCCGTCAGCAGACGGCCTTTTACCGGGGCCGGACCGTCTGGGTGCGTCGCTATCCGATCTCGATCGACGTTCGGGAGTTCGAGCGGACGGCGGCCAGTCCCGCCGTCGAGCGAGCGGAGCGCGAGATCCTGCGCTGGCGGCCGGAGCAGCTGATTTACCGCGTCGACCGCATGGACCTCTCCAAGAACATCATCCGGGGATTCTTCGCCTACGAGCGCTTGCTGCAGGCGCATCCGGAGTGGAACGGCCGCGTCGTCTTCTGGGCGCTGCTGCAGAAGACGCGCCAGAACGTACCCGAGTACCGTGAGTACGCCCGCGAGGTGGTGCAGGCGGCGCGCATCATCAACGGCCGGGTGGGGTCCACCGACTGGCAGCCCATCCGGCTGGAGCTGCGCGACGACATGAACCGAGCCGTGGCGGGCTACAAACAGTTCGATGTTTTGCTGGTCAACCCCATCTACGACGGGATGAACCTGGTGGCGAAGGAAGGGATCACCGTGAACCGCCGGGGTGGCGCGCTTGTGCTCTCAGAGAATGCCGGCACTCACGAAGAGCTCGGGGAATGGGCGATCACCATCAATCCGTTCGACGTTGACGCCACCGCCCAGGCGCTTCACCGCGCACTGCTGATGGACCCGGTCGAACGCCATGAGCGGGCCGAGAAGATGCGCGAGGTGGTGCAACAGAACGACGTCGCGCGCTGGATCTCGGCCCAGCTCCAGGACATCCGCGACCTGGTCGAGCCGTTGGCCGCCCGGCAACCCGAGGCGGCGCGAGCGGACACGGTTCCGGTGGGACGGGAGGGGGCGACCTAAACCGGCCGGCTGAGGTCTCGAAGCTCGCCGAGGAATTTTGTGGCGCCGGCAACGCTGTCGACCATCAGGTCGCAGTCGGCGAATTTCGCTTCCGGGACTTCAGGCGATCGGACGCCGACCGCCACCGTCCGGATATCGGTCATCGTTTTGAGGGCGGCAAAAGCGTCGGCATCGGTCAGGTCATCACCGATATAGATGATGGCCTGCGGGCGTAACGCGACGGCCAGCCGGCGCAGCACCTCGCCCTTGTCGATGTCCAGCGGTGGTCGCAACTCCCAGACCATCCGGCCGGCGTGAAGCCGGAGCCCCTCGCCGTCTGCGATCCGTTCCAGCGGCGGTCGTAGCGCCGCCTGCGCTCGCAATGGGTCGGCGGCATTTCGAAAATGGACGCTCACGCCGGCACGCTTGTGTTCCACGCGCACGCCGGGGAACCGGGTTTCCTCGAGCCGGGCGATGGCAGCAGCGGCCCGCGCGAGTGGCGTCGTGAATGGCTTCGCCGCCTCGACCAGGCGCGATTGACCGTTCCGCTCCTCCAGCCCGTGGTTACCGACAAAGATCAGGCCCTCGATCGGCAGGCGCGCGGCGAGCGCGTCGGTATCGCGGCCGCTGATGATCGCGACCCGCAACAGGTAACGGTTGAGCTCGCTGAGCAGCGCGACCACCTGCGGCGTCGGCATCGCCTCGTCGGGATCGGGCACGATCGGCGCGAGCGTGCCGTCGAAGTCGAGGCCGAGCAGGATGCGTGAAGGCGCGACCCGAGAGAGACGGTCGCTAAGTGGGCTCAGGCCCAGAGATGGCGGGCGCCGGCGAGCTCCGGAAACTCCGTCTCGGGAATCTGCAGGCGACTCTGAACCGCCGCCTCCATCAGGGAGAAGATGACCTTGACGCCGGCCAGGTTGATGCCGTGCACGGTGGTGAGCTCCCGGATCAGCCGGATGCGTTCGATGTCGCGCCGCGAATAGCGCCGTCTCTGGGTGGGGGTCCGCTCGGGCGCGATCAGATTCTCGCTCTCGTAGACGAAGAGCGTGCGCGGCTCGATGTCGAACATGTCGGAGACTTCGCTGGACTTATGCGGCATTGCCAAGGGCTGCCCTCCAGGACGTGGAACTGTAAACAATTATACCGTACATGTCAGCAATTGTGATAAACGGCGAACGCCGGCGTCGTTTGGCTGATTTGTGGCGTCACTGAGCAGAGCGTGACGGAGTGGAAAAGGCCACCCATTGGCTGTGCGGGGGCATATCACCTTAGCCGTGGGACCTCGCGCTTGAACGGGCTCGACCTTGCCGTTAGTGTCACGCCCGAACGGCGCGGGAGCCGTCCCCTCGAGCATGTCGCGCATCTTACGGCAAGTCACGGCGTTTGGAGGAAGGGTGGTGCTGGGAGTGATGCTTTTCGCGCTCCTGACGCCGCCCTTCGGCTTACGGGCCTATCTGGAGGCACGTGCCCAGGAGCAAGCCCAGGCCGCCCACGTCATGCACAGCTTCGGCCGGCCCGTCTCCGCGGTGGTGAAGGTACCGGTTACCGCTCGGCCCTTTGCCCAGGCGCCGCGCTCGCCGCTCGACGGCATCAAGGGCAAGGGTTCCTGGCTGATGATCTTCAACGGCGATTGGAACGACCCGGACGCCGATCGCGCCGCCGCCATCGTCGACGCCGCAGTCCGGGCCGACCTGAGCCACCTCTACATCCGGATCGCCGACTCGCGACATCACTTTTACGGCGCGTCTGCGCTGCAGGACCTGTTACCGATCGCCCACGCGCACGGCCTGAGCATCATCGGCTGGATCGAGCCGATGCTCGATGATCCGACGTCGGACACCGCCGATGCGCTCGCCGCGGCGCAATTCGAGGAGCAGGGCCAGCGTCTCGATGGACTGGCGCTGACGATCGAGGGCGACAGCACCTCGGATCCCAATGTGGGCCAGTATCTGTCGGGCATCCGTGGCGGGATTCAGGGCATGAATGGGTTGGGTGATCGCTACCTGCTGATTGCCAGCACGCTCCCAACCCCGTATGACCATCCCGGTTATGCGTACGCCACCATGTCGCGCTTCTGCCAGGTCTTTGCGCCGATGGTCTACTGGCGCGCGACCGGGCTCCCGCAGTACAGCGGCCGCGACGGGGCTAAGGCTTACGTCGACACGGTCTTCCAGCAGTTTCGCGATCCGGGCGTCAACCCATTCAAGCGTCCTCTGACGATCACCGCCCAAACGTATGATGCCGCGCCCGAGTACGGCACGCCGGGCGCGCCGCCCGCCGACGAGATCCGCACCTCGATGAATGAGACCCGCACGCAGGGCGGCATCAGCTGGTCCTACTACCGGCTCGCGAATGCCGACAACGGGGTCACCGAAGAGGAGCAGCAGGCGATCACGGCCTATCCGTTCTGGCAGCGAGATAGCGGAGCAGGAATCGCGGCCAAGGCGCTGGTCGCGCTACCCGACCAGCCAGTCGCGTATTAAGGAGAGGGGTTGAGGAGCCAATGAAAACTTTCTTCCAGCGTTTCCGAGTCCCAGCCGGCCTCCGCCGCAAGCGGGTGATCGTGCCCGCGATCACGGTGCTGGCCATTCTCGCCCTCGGTGGACTCTGGTTCCTCGGCCACTCGGGCGCCAACTCGGTCTGGAACCAGCCCAGCGTGCCGATCAGCGATGTCCTGGATCGGGTCGATCACGGGGACATCGCGAGCGCCAGCATCACCGGCCAGCGCATCCTGCTGACGGATTCCGCGGGGCGTCAGTCCTGGACGATCGAAAAGGAATCCTCGATGGGTTCCACCGAGCAGTATCTGCGCAGCCACGGCGTCAAGGTCGCGATCCAGTCGACGGACGATACCTCGTTCGCGTCGCTTGCGCCCAACCTGCTCGGCCTCCTGGTCCTGCTGGCGCTGCTCTTCGTCATGCTGCGGCGCTCAAACCTTCTGGGGAATCCGATGGGGGCGATGACGAAACACCTGGCCGAGGCCGGCGTCGGTGACGCCGACCAGGTCACCTTCGCCCAGGTGGTGGGCGTGGACGAGGCCAAGCACGAGTTGGAGGAAGTTGTCGAATTCTTGAAGGCGCCCGGCAGCTTCGATCAGCTCGGCGCCCGCATGCCGCGCGGGATCCTGCTGGTCGGCCCGCCTGGTACCGGCAAGACGCTCCTCTCGCGCGCGGTGGCCGGGGAGGCCAAGGTACCGTACTTTTCGCTGAGCGGGTCCGATTTCGTCGAGATGTTCGTCGGCGTCGGCGCCGCCCGGGTGCGCGACCTCTTTCGGCATGCCAAGAAGAATGCTCCCTGCATCGTCTTCCTGGACGAGATCGACGCGCTCGGCCGCAAACGCGGCGGTGCGCAGATCCGGACCAACGAAGAACGGGAACAAACCCTGAACCAGCTGCTCGTCGAGATGGACGGCTTCAACACCGACTGCGCGGTCGTCGTAATTGCGGCGACCAACCGCCCGGACGTCCTCGATCCGGCACTGCTGCGCTCCGGACGCTTCGACCGGCGGGTGGCCATCGATGCGCCCGACCTCAACGGCCGGCGGGCCATCTTGAGCCTGTACGCGGCCCAGAAGCCGCTCGCCGACAACATCGACCTCGACGTGGTGGCGCGCCAGACTCCCGGCTTCACCGGCGCCGATCTGGCGAACCTCTTGAACGAGGCCGCCATCCTCGCGGCGCGCAACAAGAGACTGGCGATCGGCACCCAGGAGCTCGAGGAGGCCAGCCTGCGCGTCATGGCGGGCCCGGAAAAACGCAGCCGGATGATCACGCCCGAGGAGAAGGCGATCATCGCCTACCACGAGGTCGGCCACGCGCTGGTGATGAAGTCGATCGCGAAGAGTGATCCGGTGCACAAGGTGTCGGTCGTCTCGCGCGGTCAGGCGCTGGGGGTCACGATCCAGCTGCCGCTGAAGGACCGCTACCTGACCTCGAAGTCCGAGCTCAACGCCCGCATGGCCGCCGCCATGGGCGGCCGGGCCGCCGAGGAGATCATCTTCGGCGACGTCACGACCGGCGCCAAGCAGGACATCGAGCATGCCACGAACATCGCGCGGCAGATGGTGTGCGAGTTTGGCATGAGCGAGCGACTTGGCCTGGTCACCCTGCACCGGAAAGGCGATGGGGACAGCCTGTTCTTCTCGGAGCTGACGGCGGCCGACGTCGACGCCGAAGTGAAAGCGCTGACGGACGCGGCCTACCGCCAGGCCTACGAGATTTGCGAGGCGCGCCGTGAGATGCTCGTCCGCATTGCCGAGCACCTCCAGCTGGTGGAGACCATCGACGCTGCGGAGCTCGACCGGTTGTTGTTAGATCCGGCGGCGGACGCGGTCACCGTCGCGCTGCCGGAGATCAAGGAGTCGGGGGTGGCCGCCCGGATCGCCGCCGCCGAGGCGCACGATTGGGATGAAACCTCCAGCGACGCGGCTGAGATCGACGCCGGCCCGCCGATGGCCGCCAGCTAACCGAACGAGCTAGATAATTTCTTCGTAGAGGTCGTAGACCTGCTTGAGGTCGTCGGGGGGCTTGATGCCGCCATTCTTGAGCGATTCCAGCAGCATGAGGATGTACTTCACACCGGCCAGGTTGACGCCTTTCTCGCGGGTCAGCTGCTGGATGACTTGCAGCTTGCGCACGTTCCGCTGGGAGTAGCGGCGCCGGTTGGTGGCCGTGCGATAGGGCTCGATCAAGCCGAGGTCCTCGTACATCATCAAGGTTCGCGGATGGGTCTCGAGGATCTCTGAGGCGACGCTGATGGTGTAGAGCGGCTTGTCGAGGTCAAAGGCTCCGCTGATGCGGGGGTCGCGATTGTGGACCAAGCTCTATTCCTTGACCCAATCCTGGACGCCGCGGCTCAGGCTGGCGGGCGTCGTCTCGGACTTGATCAGGTAATCGAGCGCGCCGAGCTTCAGCCCGCGGTCGACCAACTCCTTCTCGCCGTAGTTCGACAGGATGATGACCGGGATGTTCTTCGTCACGCCGTCAGAGCGGAGGTTCTCGAGCACGGCAAAACCGTCCATCTTGGGCAACCGAATGTCGAGGAAGACGATGTCGGGGACCTGGTTCTTGGCGTGGTCGAGCCCCTCCTCGCCGGACTTCGCCACGGTGACCCGGTAGCCATCCAGCTCCAGCTTGAGCTTGTACATCTCGGCCACCGCCGGGTCGTCTTCGATGAAAAGGACGTTGACGTCCTCGTCCACCACTTCGCTCATGTCCCCTCCTTGGTCTGTCTGCCGGGTCGTAAAGTGAACATCGCGTCTGTCACCTTTCCCCCCTTTTCGCCGGAGGTTAGTATAACTCAAGTTCACCCAAAATCCGGAATTTTGGCCTCATAAAGCAGGTCGGCGTGCCCAAAGACAAGTGGTACGATGGCTGTACCGTTTGGCGGAACGGTCGTTGTTTCCGCGGAGGAGTGCATTTTCCAATGGGGTATTTACGAGGTCTCACGCATGGCGCGATCGCCGGGGCGATCCTCGCGCTGCTCTACGCCCCCGAGTCGGGCGTCGTCATGCGGCGCCGCGTTTCGCGGCTGCTGGGCCAGGCGGAGCAAATGATGGCCGCCGATAGCGGCGGGACGGCGGCGGCAGCGAGCACACCCCGACGCCGGGCGGCAGGCGGAACCGAAAGCAGGGCCAGGCGCCCATAGGGAGGACGAGGATGGATCAGACGGTAGAGAAGACGGTCGACCGGTTGAGCGAGTTGCTCGACCGGGCCAACAAGGCGGCGCAGGATTTCGAGGTGAAGGATCGCCTGTCGGAGGCGGTGGCCGCCTTGCGCCGCACCCGGATCACCCAGGATGAGGATGCGGGCGTCGAGCGCTTCGTCACGGGACTCCTGATCGGGGTTGCGGTTGGCTTCGGGCTGGCGCTGTTGCTCGCGCCCAAGTCCGGGGAGCAGATGCGCGATGACCTGATGCAACGCGGCATCGAGCTCCGTGACCGCGCCGGCGAGCTAGCCTCCCGGATGCCGTTCGGTGACGGCGAGCAGGGCCGCACGGAAAAAGCGGCCACCGACCAGCCGGGAATCGCCTAGCGTCCAGGCCGGTCGATCCAACCGGCCGGCGCGCTAGTCGTGTCCGGCCGACGGTGACGCTGACGGCGACGGCGTGGGCGCCGGAGGTGGCGGCGGCGGCGGGGCGTTGATGATGCAGGGAACGCCGTCCACGATCGTTTGCGCCGCGGTCAGAACGTAGGGGTTGTAGTTCGCCGGCAGCTTGCACTGGGGCCAGGGTTTGGCCAGCGTCGTCGGAAGGCTCTCCGTCCCCGGCAAGAAGTAGTTGCCACCAACCGCGTGAATGCCCGCGGGAACCGGGTACCACTCGTCGGGCGTACCGGCGAGTGCTTGCGTCATGAACTTGTGCCAGATGGGTGCCGCGCCGACGATGCCCGTCGAGTTATGGCTGAGTGGCTTGTTATCCGGATTACCGACCCAGACCGCGGTCGCCAGGCTGGGCGTAAAGCCGACGGTCCAGTTGTCCTTGAAGTCGTTGGTGGTGCCGGTCTTGGCCGCGACATGACGTCCGGCGAGCGTAAGGTCGCCGTGGCAGCCAAACGACATGCAACGGTTGCGATCATCCGACATGATCGAGGCGATGATGAAGGCGACGCCGGCGTCGACCGCGCGGTACTCGTTCTTTGCCGGGTCGTAGGTGAAGACGTCGTGACCCAGCCCATCCTTGATGTTGAGGATCGGCGCCTCGCGGTGCCGGACGCCCATCGTCGCCAGCGTCGATGCCGCCGTCGCCATGTCCGCCAACCGGACCGGATACGCACCAAGCGTCAGGCTCATGCCGTAGTCCTGGGGCGCGCCACAGGGTTCACCCAGGCAGGTCAGCCCAAGGCGATTCGCCATATCGACCACCGCCGGAATCCCCGTGCGGAGCTCGACCTTCAGGGCCGGGATGTTGAGTGAGTTTCCCATCGCCATCTTCAACGGCAGCGTGCCGTGGAATCGGCGGTCGTAGTTGAGGGGCGCGTACCGCTGCGATGCCTGTCCGTATCCGGGTCCGTCACCCCCGGTAGGAAATACCAGCGCTTCGTCCAGGACCGGGCTGAGCATGTTGACTTTCCGGCTCTCGATGGCGGCGGTGTAGGTGAAGATCTTGAAGCTCGATCCCGGAGGCCGCGGCTTGTCGTAGGCGAAGTTGAATTGTCCGCCCGGCCGGTTGTAGTCGTCCCCGCCGACCATTGCCAGCACCTCGCCCGTCTTCGGATCCATACTGACCAGCGCGGCGTCGTGGAAGTTGTAGAAGTTGCCCTTCTGCGCGACCTGATCGTGCACCACCTGCTCGGCCATGTGCTGCAAGTTCAGGTCGAGGCTGGTATAGACGCGGTAGCCCTTGCGATTGTCGGATGCGATGTTATAGGGGGCCTGGGCCAGTGTCTTCAAGACGTAGTCGACGAAGTACGGTGCCTCGAACTTCGTGATCGGCGCGAAGACCGACAATTTGACGGCATAGGCGGCCTCGGCCTGCGCGGCGGTGATGTACTTCTCGCCCACCATCGCGGCGAGCACCTGCGCCTGGCGCTGCTTGGCCGCCTTGAAGTTGACGACCGGATTGAATTGGGTTGGTGCCTGCGGCAGGCCGGCGAGCATGGCCGCCTGCGCCAGCGAGAGATCGTGGGAATTCGTCTGGAAGTAGCTGCGGGCCGCGGCCTCGATCCCGTACGTCTGGCTTCCGTAGAAGATGGTGTTGAGGTACATCTCGAGGATCTGGTTCTTGCTGTACTGGCGGTTCAACTCGATCGCCAGGATGGCCTCCTTCAGCTTTCGCTGGATGTCGGCCGGGGCGTTCGGTCCGATGTAGACCTGCTTGACCAGCTGCTGACTGATGGTGCTACCGCCCTGCTGGATGCGGTGGTGCTGATAGTTGGCGATCGCCGCGCGGATGATGCCGCCGAGGTCGATGCCGCTGTTCGAATAGAAGGTGCGGTCCTCGGTCGCCAGCGTCGCCTTGACGACCCACGGCGTGATGTAGTTGAGCGGCACGACGATGCGATGGTTGCCTTCCTTCCCAACATCGGCAAGCAGGTTGCCGCGTCGATCGTAGATGAGGGTGTCCTGATCCATCTTGTTGGAGGCAAGTCCGCTGACCGCGGGCAGGGGGCCGACGGCCTGGGCCGTGACGGCGGGGATGCCCAGCACGGGCAGCAGGAGCACGACGATCAGGCCAAGGATGACCATGCGGCGGAGGTCGCGGCGGCTGCGTTTCCGCCAGCGCTGCAGATGGCGCTGGCTACGCCGACGAGCGGCTAGGCGCTCAGAAACCCGAAGATCCCGGAAAACAGGAGCCACAGAGAGAGGAGGATAACCGCTCCCCACCCCGCGCCGCTCGCGAGTACTCGGACGGCCGACCGGCGCTGGCGCCGGATCTGGCGTCGACGAGCGGCGAGCGATGAGAGGCCGTTGGCGGTCGGTTGGTGAGTCGCGTGCCGAATGCTGATCAAGTCAGGCCCCTTAAATGTTAGTATCCTGCTTCCGAAAAGCTGACTCAGCCATTGTAACCTAACCGGAGCTCCTCTGCGCAGTGCGGCCCGAAAATTTCCCCTCGGCACCCTGTCCAACGCGCGGCTCCGCCGTTTGGTTACGCGATTCCTACGGCCGCTGCGGGTCGCGATCGGCGTCCGTATAATGGGGCAGCTTTGTCGAGCCCGGAAGTGGTAGGAAGCGGGGGAACGGTGTTCTGCCGCGAGTGTGGCAAGTCCATCGAGGCTGACGCCCGCTTCTGCCGGTTCTGCGGCAAGTCGCAGGCGGACCCGGTCGCCGGCTCGGCCCCTACCAGGTCAACGCCGTCATCGGGGGCCGCCGCGGGCTCCGGGGTCGAGCACTGGCTGCGTCAGGTCTTCCCCCGGCACCATCTCCAGGACGAATTCATGCACGTCGGGACCATCGCCGCCTTTTTGATGGCCTTGATCGGGTTCGTCGTGGGCTTCTTCTACAACTATTCCTGGCTTGGGGCCAACTTCCTGTTGGGCTCGATCGCGCTCCTGCTGTTCCTGATCCTCCGGGAGTCGACCCTCAGCCACATCCGGGTGCGGGGTGGATCACCCGACCGCGCTGCCGACAGCACTCGCTATCATGCCGCGCGGCGCCAGTCGGTCGGCGCAGCCGAGGGCCCCGCCGAGGCGGCCAACGCCGAGTCCTCGCCGCCCCGGAGCGGCCGGCCACCGGCCACCCCTCGATAAAAAAAGCCGGCCCCTGAAGGCCGGCTCGTCGAGTTTCGCCTAGAGGCCCTTGTCCCCGGGCTGGTCCGTCGTCGGATCGTTCTGCGTCATCTCGCGCCCGACTTCCTCGACCTTGCCCTTCGCCTTCTGACCCTTGCCTTCCCACTCCATCTTCTTGTCGCCGGTCAGCTTGCCACCGGTGTCCTTGACCTCGCCTTCGACTTTGTCAACTAACTCGCCCACGTTGCACCTCCGTTTCAAGATAGACGCGATACGGCGTCTGTTAGGTTATATTATAGCATGACACTCCACAGATAAGGACGTCGTGAGGGTAGAAGTGCGCGGTCGACGGACTTCACATCTTTTTACGAATCCTGCGTTGAGCCGGTCCGCCGAGGCCGCCTATACTCGGAGGGATTTCGCCGGTCGGAGACATCACGCGGCGCTGGCGTATTCAAGACCGGGAGGCAGACGCATCATGGAGGGCCTAATGGCAACGGCTGTAAAGCGTGATACCCGACGCGACACGAATATCTCCCTCGACAAGCCCATCTACACCATCAGCGTTGCGTCGGAGATTCTCGAGACCCATCCCCGGACGCTCATGATGTACGAGCACCTTGGCCTGGTCGTTCCCAAGCGGACGTCAACAAATCGGCGCCGCTTCTCGCAGCGGGACGTCATGAAGCTGCAGACGATTCAGAAGCTCACCCGGCAACACTCCGTCAACCTGGCCGGCGTGCGCTACATCATGAAGCTGCTCAAGCTGCTCCAGGAGCATCAGTTGCCGGCGCCCGTCGAGTTGCGCGACATCGACGTGTCTCAGCTGGACGTCTGACCCTGCCAGCTATGCGCGCTCTCGTCCGTGGTTTTCCCGCGCCGTGATCGACGTCATTTTTTGCGGACCCTTATGCGCCAGACGTCCACTTTATCGATAGTCAGCGCGGGATACTTTCTGACTGCCCTTATGTTGACAGGGCTCCGGGGCGCCACTATAATCCGAAATAAGTTCCTTTGCCCCCCTCTTCGGGCCCTCCCTTCGGAGGGCCTTAACTTTTCCAGGGGGTGCAGCGTATGTCTGTGAGCGAGCCGGGCGTATTGCTACCCATAAAGGTCGCGAGATGCGCCGAGTTGATCTATACTGCTTCGCGCCAAGGGGAGTGTTATGGAAAGTAAGACGCGCCGCAGCACGGGCGCGAGCCGCGCGACCCAGATCGATGAAGACCTGGTTGATGTTCTCCTTGTGGAAGACGATCCTTCCGTCCTCGAGATGTACCGACTCAAACTGGAGCTCGACGGTTATCGGGTCAACACGGCGCTCGACGGCGAGGAAGGTCTGAAGAAAGCGGGCGACCTGACGCCGGATATCATCTTCCTCGACATTCGGCTGCCCAAGATGGACGGCCTCGAAGTCTTGAGGAAATTGCGGGCGCAAGAGAAGACACGCGATATTCCGGTTATCATCCTCTCTAACTACGATGAAGAAGACCTCGTCGCGCGAGGGCTGCGGCTTGGGGCGCATGAGTATCTCATCAAGGCGCGCACAACGCCGACCAGCCTCTCGGAAGGTATTGAGGATTGGCTAAAGGAGTAACACGCCGGGCGCCGTCGGACACGAGCCTCTCACTCGATAAGCCGATCTATACGATCAGCGTCGCCTCCGAGATTCTGCAGACACACCCGCGCACGTTGATGATGTATGAGCATCTGGGTCTGGTGGTTCCGAAGCGCACCTCTACAAACCGGCGCCGATTCTCGCAGCGCGATGTCCGCAAGCTGCAGGCAATCCAGACGCTGACCCGGCAGCACGGCGTCAACCTGAACGGCGCCCGCTACGTGCTGCGGTTGCTGCGCATCCTGGTCGACAATGGCCTGGCTGCGCCGCCCGAGCTGCGCGACCTCGACGTCAGAGAGCTCGACGTCTAGGGCTTAGGCGCGCGCCGACCCCGAATTGACGGCTGCGAACCGTTACGTCCGGGCAACATCTTTGCGGCGAATCGATGGCCGAAATGTTGGCTTCGATCGGCATCGATACGGTATGAGACACGCATGAGCTTCCGGCCAGATAGCCCGCTGAACCGGCTCGTCATCCTCTGGCCCGGCGTGCCGATTGCGGCCTGCGCCCTGGGCTTCGTGCTCGCCGTGATCGAAATCTCAGAAACCCACAGCGGCTCGTTCGCCGCCCTGGCCATCGCCATGGGCTGCGGGCTGGCATTCAGCGTTGGCCTTCTCTTTCATAGCTTCTTCATCGAGTGGACCGAGGTGACCGTCACCCGCGAGGGGATCGCGCTCCGGCCCGTTGGTCACGCGTGGCTCAATCGCCAGCCGCGCCTGGTCCCGTGGAACCGTGTGCGGGGGGCGAACCAGGTGATCACTCGCCAGGGCGGTCACCTGGAGATCGCCGCCGGAACGGAGGTCGTGAAGCTGGACCGCGCACTGTTTCGGCCGGATACTTTCGAGAACCTGTGCGCGGCCCTGGCGCAGCGGACCCCACAGTGGGGCGCGGCCGGTTACGACGACGAACTGGCCGCGGCCGCCTGACCCTCCCGGACGTTAGCTGCGGTAGTAGACCTGGGCCGAGTGAACCGCCTGCCGGTAGCTGCCGTAGCGCGCCTGCAGCGTGGTGCGATCGCCGTACCAGGGATCGTTGATATAGAGGAGTCCGCCGCTGTGGCCGGTGATGACGACGAAGTGCATGTGGCCCTGCAGCCGGACCTCGGCCACCACCAGCCGGCCGGCATCGAGCTGGGCTTCGATCAGAGACTGCGGCGGCAGGTCCTCGATGTCCTGGTCATCCGTTTTGAGCTGTGGCGCGATCCCCGGCACATGCAGCCACTGCCAGCGTACGGATCCCTGCGTAGCCGCGGCCGCCTGGCGCCAGAGCAGTAGGTCATTTTCGATGTAGCCGCCGTGGGTGGTGAGCCAGCGGTTGAGACGCTGCGGGTTGGTCGAGTAGCCGTAGGCCGCCGTGACCATGGTCACCGCGGTCAGCGCGCACCCAGCCGAGCCGATGGTGTCGACTGGATCGCTGCCGAGCGCCTCGCGCGACCATTGCATCGAACGCTGGTTGAAGGTTGGCACCGCGGGGCCGGCCGCGGCGGCTAAGCCGCCAACCGACCAGGCGGTTACGGCAAGAAGGGTCGCCCCCAGCGCCCGGCGCCATCCCCTCTTCACCGGCCAATCTTACGGTCGCGGTTGGGCCGCGTCCAGCCTTGCGGGTGTCGGGTTCGAATTGTTACCGCTTGGTAACAGGAACCCTAGCGAAGGAGGGCGGCGAGGTCGCCGGTGTAATCGGCGAGGGCCAGGCGGGCGTCGAGAACATCGTCCGTGGTGATCGGCGCCCCGAGCTCACCGGCGGGCTGATCTCGAACCTCGATGATCGGCGCTGCCGGTGCCTCGGCGGCGACGGCGACCGCGATCAGGCGAGTGTCCTCGCAGTGGGCGCAGGTGACCTTGACCAGAGACTGGTCGTCCTGTTGCGCCACCATCTCGAGTTGGCAATCGGCCAGGCTCTCCCCGCACTTGGGGCACTGAAACCGTCCCGCTTGCCGGCGGAGGATATCCAGCATGTCCACGAGATCGTAATTACCCCCGATTTCCTGGCGGCAAACGAGCAAAGCTGATAGCGGGGTCACGGGGTAAAGGACTAACGGCTGAGGCTCAGTTTTTGCCACGTCGATCGTTTGCGGCGGTGGTTCGACCCGAGGATACTCTGCGACCGGCATGCGCCTTCCGGTCTTCCTGGGCGCTGGCGCGATGACCGCCGGGATACTGCTGCTGGGAGGCCTGGCGGCGACGGAGCTGAACCCGATGCCGGTGGTCAACGTCGAGGCCATGGAGCTCGATGGGGCGTCCGTCCTGTCGGCCCCGCTGGCCCCGGTATCAATCCGGCCACACCTGGTCGTCAAGGTGAGCCGGCCGCTGCGGCCGGGCGACTGGCAGCTCACCATGGATGGCCGAACCGTCGCCGTGTCCGCGGACGCGACCGCTACCGTCCTTCGCGTCGCGCTCCCCGGTCCGTTGCCATTGGGTAGCCGCCACACGGTGCAGCTGGCCGCTGGGGCGATCCATATCCGCGCGGTGTTTCAGGTGGTACCACCGCTGAGCGCCGCGGTGTCGATGCACCTGTATCACCTGCAGGCTGATGCACAGGCCAGCATTGCGGCGACGATCCGCTTCTCGCGTCCGGTGGCGGATCGCGCCCAGGCACAGGGTCACGTGACGATGACCGGCCATCCGACCATCACCTGGCGTGATGCACAGACCGTCGACCTCCTCTCGACCGGCTTCGCGCTCTCCGACCAGGCGGTTGTGACGGTTGACGCCGGTATCCAGGCGGCCGATGGGACCTGGAGCCGCCAGTCCCAGAGCGCGACGCTCTCCGTGCCGTCGACATTGACCCAGGTGGCGCCGGGCCGGATGGTTCAGATGTACTACGTCAACACGGATGACGGCCACGCCGCCCTGTTTGCTCACCTCAAACAGATCGACGTCTTGAGCCCGGCATGGTACGACGCCAACGCCGACGGCGGCATCACCGGTTATGCGCGACGGGATGTGATCGACGCGGCGCATGCCAACGGCGTGGCGATCATTCCACTGGTGGTCAACAAAGATGTCGATCCCGGAGTGGGCCATGCGATTCTGGCGGATCCGGCGCTGCGCGCCGCCCTGTGCGGCAACCTCGTCAATGAAGCGAAGACCTATGGCTATGCCGGCTTTCAGCTCGACTTCGAACAGATCCCCTGGACCGACCGCGACCTGCTGACGGCGCTGGTGCAAGACTGCGCCAACGCCTTCCATCCGGCCGGCCTCAACCTCTCGATTGCCGTGATTCCGCGTCTGCCGAACGATGACACGGCGACCGGGACACTCCGTGACTATTTCCATCAATGGTCCGGTTCCTACGACTTTGCAGCACTCGCTCGGGCGGCCGACTTCCTATCGTTCATGACCTACGACGAGCACAACGGCGTGACGCCGCCGGGAGCGGTGTCCGGCACTCCCTGGATCCGTCAGGCGCTCGAGTTCTCGATGCAGGGGGTCCCGCCGGAGAAAGCCACCCTCGGGCTACCGACCTACTATCACGATTGGACGGGCGTAGGCCGGTTGACGTCGAGCTCGTACGCGGATGCGATGACGCTTGCGCAAATGTATGGCGCGACCCCCACCCTCGATACCACCGAAGAGGAGATGCATTTCGGCTACAACGCCTACGGGGTGCACCACGAGCTCTGGATCCAGAGCCCGGAGACGCTGCGGCGCAAGCTGCCGATCATGTATGAGTACGGGCTCAAGGGCATCAGCGTTTGGCGGCTCGGCTTCGAAGACCCTTCCTTCTGGAACCTGATCCCCGCGCGGCGATAGGGCCGGCGCGCTCGGGCTGGCCGAGCGGTGGAAAGAGAAGGTCATAGAGATGTTGCTGGCGGCTTCGCGCGCGCTCGTAGATCGCGTGCACGCTGGGGCGTGGCCGGTAGGTGCGACCGCGTCCAGGCTTGGACGACCAGAGTCGCGGTAGCTTGCCCAAAGCGTGGAGCACGAGGAGGGCGGCACCTCGGCTCGAGGCTTCGGGCTCCGCCGAGGTCATGACCTTCAGGTTCAGGGCATCGGCGAGCATCTGACTCCACGCCGGCGAGTGGATCAGCTGCCCGCCGGTGGCGATCACCGACTCCGGCTGCGCCACGACGCGCCGCATCGCCGCGGCGACGGCGACGAACTGAAACGTGATCGCTTCCATCGCCGCCCGCAGCATCTGCGCGGGCTGCGTCCCGAGCGACAGGCCCGCGATCACGGCGCGCGCGTCGCCGCGCCAGTTTGGACTCCGCTCACCCGCCCAGAACGGCAGGACGGTCAGGCCATGGCTGTCGGGCGGAAGTGAGCCGGCAGCCCGTTCGAGCTTCTTCTTGGGCTTGAGACCGAGGTTGTCGGTGAACCAGCGCACCACGTTGCCGCCCTCGCTGAGCGCGCCGCCCAACACGTACCGGCGGCGATCCAGACGGTAGACGAACGCTCCCCAGGGCACTGTGACGCGGCCGTGGTCCAGCACAACCCGCAGGGCTCCCGAGGTGCCGATCGTGGCGCACGCCCAACGTGGACTGGTACAGCCGGCGCCAACGTTCGCCAGCGCACCATCGCCGATGGGCAGATACCAGGGCACGTCGCGCAGCGCCGGCCATCGCCTGGCAAAGCTCGAGCGCAGCGAGCGGGCCGGCCGATCCCAATCGCTCAGCGGCGACAGGTCCTTCGCCGTGATGCCGGCGAGTCGGAGCGCTTCCCCATCCCACTCACAGCGGTTGATATCGAGGAGCCCGGTGCCGGATGCGATGGAGTGACTCAACCGGCCATCGCCGTGCAACTCCTGATAGAGGTACTCCCCGAGGGAGATCCAGCGAGCCGTGCGACGGACGGCCGCAGGTCGCGTTGCTCGCAACCAGCGGAGCTTCGCCGGCCAGTAACTGGCATGAAAGAAGCAACCGGTTCGGGCATGGTAGGCGTGCTCGTCGAAGCGCGTCCGCAGCTGTGCCGTTTCCGTCGCGCTGCGCGTATCGGCCCAGGTGAGGAGCTCGGTCGTGGGGCGGCCTTTGCGGTCGACACCCATCAAGCTGTGCCAGTAGCAGGAGGCGCCGACGGCGATGAGGTCGGCCTTCTCTTTGTGTGCCGCCTTCAGGGCGCCGTCGATGCTCTGCGCAATCAACGTGACCAGGAGGTCGGGGTCCGACGATACCTCGCCTGCCTCCGTCGTCCGGACCTTGTAGGGCAGGTCGGAAAGGGTCGATTCCACCATCCTGCCCCGGGTGTCATAGACGAGAGCACGTACCGAGGACGTGCCGAGGTCGAGCGCGAGCACCCCTTGTCTGGATTTCGTTGTGGGCATGACTGAATTCCCGCCAACCCTCTGCTAAACTGTGCCAGCTTAAAGCCGTACCGCTGGGGCGTGGCCAAGCTGGTAAGGCGCCTGACTCTGGATCAGGTAATCCTAGGTTCGAATCCTAGCGCCCCAGCCATTTTCACCGTTTGCCGCTGAGACGAGCGCGCCCGATCCCGCAGAGGATGGCCCCCAGTCCTCCCAGGATGAGACGCGGAGCGGGCGGAGCCGTCATCAGGTAGGCGGGCCCGGGTAGGGCTGCCACCGCCCCAGCGTACCGTCCGGCGTTCGCGATCCAGGGCTCTCCGCCGCTGCGCCATCGGCGAAATACCCGGGTGCCGCGAGCGATGTAGTGGCATGAGCGCGTGGCTATCCGGGGCACTACTGGTGGCGATGACGCGATGGGACGTCGTGGAACCACTCATCGCGTTGATGGTGGCCGCCCTGTTCGCCGTGTTGTTGCCCATCGACAAGAACCGCCGAGAGCTCCTGCGAGAGAGAAGTCCGCAGTTTCAAATGCTCTATGTGGCCGCTCTCGCCGCTCTCGCCGCCATCGCCATTCTGCTCGCGCATGACTGGCTCTTTCCCAGCGCCACCTTCCGCGCCGCGGCGGCGCGGGTCGCGTTAACGGCCGGGCTGGTGGGCCTGCCCCTCCTGCTGGTGGCGATTCTGCGCGACAACGAGCGCACCGGCGTCCTGGCCGACGAACAGTTCAGGGGTCTGCACGGCCGTGCCGTGATCCCCGTGTTTGGAACGGCGTGGTGCTTCGTGCTCGGCCTCTGGATCCTGACGCTGTTCCCCCACGCACCCGACGGCCCGGTTTTCGCCGCCTTTGGTGCGGCCGGTGGGTTCGCAATCCTGATCGTGACGGTGGAGTCCTTTGTGCAGCCTCGCTTCCTGGTTCCCAGGACCCTGCGAGACCAGCCTGGACGCGTCGAAAACTGGCTGGCACACCGAGAGCGCGGGAGGCGTAAAGGCGTAGTGTCCAGGCACCGGCTGGCCGTGCCGTCGCTGGTAACCGTCACTCTGGTGCGTCATCGGGCGGCGGGGTGGAAGGCCTCGTCCACGGATCTCGAGGACCTCAAGGCTCAAGGGCCAACGCTCGATGACCTCGTCGAAGCGATCTACCGTGATGTGTCGGCCCGCTTCGCGCATCCCGGGGGCCACGGTCGGGCTCTCAGCCTGCAATACGTGTGTTATGGCGGCCGCGCGTCGGGGATGAACCGCAAAGATGTCCTATTCGATATTGCGGGGACTGCCGGTGATTACGCAGCCGAATCTGTCGAAGACGCTCCAGTGCGCTTCCGTGGGCACACGCTGGACGAGCTCATGCGAACGGTCGAGGCGAGTGGGTTTAGCGAGCCCGGTCTCACCTGGAGCCGCGACGTAAAACTCTGAGTACCCAGCCCTCACGGTTGACCAAGCCATCGCTTCATCGAGGCACGGTCCGGCATCGCCGTATCTCACCGGGCTGCGCCCGAGTTGGGGTCGATCATGAGCGATGATTCGTCGACCGCCTCAAATGCCGAGGATGGGATCGTCTTCAGCTCGCTGAGCACGCTGTCCGGCCAGGCGTCCTGCGTTCCCTGGAAATACCAATTCGAGCCATTGTCCGCCAGCACCATCCCGTAATGCTCCATGGCGCGGAGGACCACCTGTGCCTGCGGACTGTAGCGCGAAATGCTGAAGCTGGCCTTGAGCCGAAAACGCGCGCCCATCGGCGGCAGTGCCGGATTGCTGGCGCTGCCGGCCTGATGCCTGGCAGGCCAGAGGTACGAGCGGTCGGTGAGCACCGTCGTGAACCGGAGGGCATGATGAATGGCGCCGGAGCGAACCTCATCCCAGCGCACCAGCGCCGGCAACATCGGCAAGCCAGCCGCGTCGGCGGAGGTCCAGCCGTTCGGCCGCAGCGCATTTGACGAAGGTTGAAGATCGCGCCGGAGCCGGCGGTTGGATGGCCACCGTTCCAGCTGGCGTCGAAGAGTTCGTAGAGCGTGCAGGTCGCCCGATTGAGCATGAACGCATGCCGATCGCTGCCCTGCTCGATCGGAATGTCGGG
>DATBYO010000020.1:0-57243 GCA_036513655.1 Candidatus Dormiibacterota bacterium
CGAACGCCTTGAGCCCGGTAGCTGCGGCCGTCATGCAGACCGTCGCGACAAAGTCGGCGCGTTCTTCCGGCGTCGCCACGGCCGTGGCATCGGACCAGGCGTCCACCGCGCGGGCCGGCGCCGGCCCCGGCATCGGGACGACGTCGGACTTCGGCTGCAGGTCGGCGATGGCGACCGCCCGCTTGAGCACATCAGTCGCGGCCGACTCATTCAGCTGGTTGATCGACGCCACGCCGGTCTTGCCATCCTTGACCACCCGCACCCGCACGCTGACGTTCCGCTCGGCGACGTTCTGGTGGATGCCGTTGTTGGCGAACCGCGTCAGCGCGCTGTCCCACTCCGTCACCATGACCTCGGTCTGCTGCGCCGATGAGCGCTCGAGGAGGCCGGTCATGAACTGCTTCAGCTCGGCTTCGTCCGTCAGCCGCGCAACTTCCATGCTTTTCATTTCAGGATGCCGACCTTGACGTGCTGGAAGCGCGCCGGCGCGGCCCCGTGTGCCACGTGCGCGACCTGGGGTGGCTGCCCTTTTCCACAGTTGGCCAGTCCCCAGACGGTCCATTCCTGGCGGCCGGCGACGGCATCGCAGGAGTTCCAGAACTCCGGCGTGATCCCCGCGTACGTGGCGTTTTTTAACATGCGGCCACGCTTGCCGTCGACGATCTCGTAGGCCAGCTGGGTGCCAAATTGAAAGTTCAGCCGCTTGTCGTCGATGCTCCAACTCCGGTTCGTCTCCATATAGACGCCGTCCCGGGTCTCGGCGATCATGCGTTCCAGTGACGAATCGCCCGGCTCCAGGTTGACGTTGGTCATCCGGATCAACGGGATCCGGTTCCAGCCGTCGGCGCGCATCGTGCCGTTGCTCTCCTGTCCAAGCACACTGGCCGTCTCCCTCGACGTGAGATAGCCGACGAACAGGCCGTCTTTGATCAAGAACGTCCGCTGGGCGGGAACACCTTCGTCATCCCAGCCAAAGGTGCCCAGGCCGGTCGGCGTGAGCGCGTCGGCGGTGATCGTCACCTTGGGCGAGCCGTACTGCAGATGATTGAGTTTTTCTGGCGTCATGAAGCTCGTCCCCGCGTAGGCCGCTTCCATGCCGAAGACCCGGTCGAGCTCGGTCGGATGCCCGCACGACTCGTGGATCTGGAGCGCCGTCTGGCTGGCATCCAGGATCAAGGTCTTCACGCCACTGGGGCACTGCGGCGCGCTCAGCAGCGCGACGGCTTCTTCGGCGATCCGGCCTGCGTGGCGGTCGAGCTCCATCGCCGTGATGTACTCGTAGCCGCCGGACCCCTGGTGCCGCCCGAATGAATTCGGATACGAACGATTTTGGACGTCATCAGGCGACGTCGCGGTCGCCTCGAGCCCGGCTCCGGCTTCGTAGAGCTCCTGCTCGGTAAAGGCGCCCTCCGTCGAAGCAAAAATTTTCGTCTGCCGGATGAACTCCATCGAGCCCTCCCGGATCGTGACACCCTTCACCGACCCCATGGCCGCGTCGGCGCGTAACAGCAAATCGACTTTTTCACTAAGTGGCACAGCGAATGGATCACGTTCGAGCGGCGTCCGGTAGCGGCCGCGCGACGTGACCGGCGGTCCCAGGTCGAGCCGCGCCGAGCGGACCCGGGCACTGGCCCGAGCAATCCGAATGGCACGATCGACGACCGGCTCGATCTCGGTTTTGTCCAGACGGGCGCTGCCGGCGAATCCCCAGGCCCCGTCGACGATCACCCGGACGCCGAATCCCTCGCTCGCATCGTCCGAGACGGCGGCCAGCTGGCCGTTCTTGACCACGATGTCCTGGGTCACGTGGTGATCGAGGCGGACGTCGGCGTAGCTCGCGCCCTTCACCTGGGCCGCGTTGAGCGCGGCCTCAGCCAAATCTTTCATGCCAACAAGACTAAATGACTCGACCGCGGCCGAAAGGGTGGCGCGGCGGAGCGGCATCAAGAGAAGTGACAGGCAGCCAGGTGGCCGCGCGCCTTCAGCTCAAGGGCAGGTTGGACTTCTGAACAGACGGCACGTGCCAGCGGGCAGCGCGTGTGGAAGCGACAACCGGCCGGCGTGTTGATCGGGCTCGGGACATCGCCGCTGAGGATGACCCGCTGCGGCTTCTCGTGCGGGTTGGGTACCGGGACTGCTGAGAGTAGCGCCTGCGTGTACGGATGCTTCGGACTGCGATAGAGATCGACACTGTCGGCCAGCTCGACGATCTTTCCGAGGTACATGACCGCGACCCGATCGCTGACGTGCTGGACGACGCCAAGATTATGAGAAATAAACAGGTAGGTGAGGCCGAACTCGTCCTTCAGCTCGGCCATCAGATTGAGAACCTGCGACTGGATCGAGACATCCAGCGCCGACACCGGCTCGTCCGCCACCACGAACTTGGGACGCAGCACGAGCGCCCGCGCCAGCCCGATTCGCTGCCGCTGCCCGCCGCTGAACTCGTGCGGATAGCGATTGACGTAATAGCGACGCAGACCGACTTTCTCGAGGATTTCCGCAACGGTGGCTTCGCGCTGCCGCCGGTCCTTCATGCCGTGGTTGCTGAGGCCCTCGCCGATGATCTCGCTGATCGGTAAGCGGGGATCCAGCGAAGCATACGGATCCTGGAAAACGATCTGGATCTGGGCGCGGGTAGCTTTGAGCTGACGAGGCCGCATCGCGAGGAGATCCGATCCATCGAATGTGATCTGGCCGCTGGTCGGCTCCACCAGCCGCAGCAGGAGGCGTCCGGTCGTCGTCTTCCCGCAGCCGCTCTCCCCCACCAACCCGAGGACCTCGCCTGCGTTGATGTCGAACGAGATCCCGTCAACCGCCTTGACGTCGGCGACCTTGCGCTGGAGGATGCCGCCCCGCACCGGAAAATACTTGACCAGGTCGCGGACTTCAACCAATGCACTCATGCGCTCGCCTCGGCTCGATCGCCGTACAGGTAGCAGGCGACGTCGTGGCCGTCACCCTGCTCCATGCGCGCCGGGAACGCCGTCGGGCACCGCTCGAATGCCCGTGGGCAGCGGGGGGCGAAGAGGCAGCCCGGCGGAAGGTTGAGCGGGTGCGGGACGGTCCCGGTGATCGTGCTCAGCGGCCGGCCGCGCGCCACCAGGCTCGGGATGGACGCCAGCAGCCCCTGGGTATACGGATGCATCGGAGTATCGAAGATCTGATCCACCGTGCCGTACTCGACGAGCTTGCCCGCGTACATCACGGCGACCTCCTCCGCCATCTCCGCGATCACCCCCAGGTCATGCGTAATCAGGATGATGGCCATCCGGTTTCGCCGCTGCAGCTCACGCATCAGCTCCAGGATCTGCGCCTGGATGGTGACGTCCAGTGCCGTCGTCGGCTCGTCGGCGATCAGGACCCTGGGGTTGCAGGCTAGCGCGATCGCGATCATGACGCGCTGCCGCATCCCGCCGCTGAGCTGGTGGGGATAGTCACGAACGCGTATCGCGGGATCGGGGATGCCAACGAGCTCGAACATCTCGACGACCCTGGATCGGGTTTCGCGCTCAGAGAGATGCAAATGCTGGCGGATCACCTCGGCGACCTGGTCCCCCACCGTGAAGACCGGGTTCAGCGACGTCATCGGCTCCTGGAAGATCATCGAAATCGCGTTGCCGCGAATCTCCCGCATCTCGTCTTCGCCGGCCACGGCCAGGTCCTGCCCCCCGAACAGGATGCGGCCGCCGACGATGTGTCCGGATCGCGGCAGCAAGCGCAGGATCGACAGCGCCGTGACGCTCTTTCCGCAACCGGATTCCCCGACCAGGCCAAGCGTCCCACCGGGGCGCAGCTGCAGGTCGATGCCGTCGACCGCCTTGACCATCCCGTCGCCGGTCTTGAAGTAGGTCTGGAGCCGTTCCAGCCGCAGCAGGTCCGCCGGGGCGCCGGCGCCGGGAGCGGTCAGCGCTCGAACGACCGCGGGTCGAAGGCATCCCGCAGCCCGTCCCCTAGAAAGTTCACGCAGAGAACGGCGAGCAGGATCATCAGCCCAGGAAACAACGCGGCGTACGGCGCGTAGGGCGCGTTGTAGATGAAGGCATTGGCATTGAAGAGCATGCCGCCCCAGGAGGCGATCGGTGGTCCCAGGCCGTAACCGAGGAAGCTGAGGGCGCTCTCCAGGATGATCGCGAAGCCGATGGTGAGTGTCGCCGCCACCATGATCGGGCCGAGGGCGTTGGGCAGCACGTGCCGGACCAGGATCTTCAGATTTCCCGAGCCACTGGCCCGGGCCGCCTCGATGAACTCCTTTTCCCGAATCGACAGAACGACCGAGCGGATGATGCGGGCGGTGTAGGGCCAGGAGGTAACGCCGATGGCAAGAATGATCACGCCGGGCGTATGCCCCGCCTGCCCGAAGGAGGCGATGATCAGGATCAGGACGAAAATCTGGGGGATCGCCAGGATGGAATCGGTGAACCGCATCGTCACGTTGTCGAGCCGCCGCCCGAAGTAGCCGGCCAGCGCGCCGATCAACCCACCGAGCACGATGGTCACCAGCATGGCGAGCACGCCAACCGCGAGCGAAACCTGACCGCCTTCCAGGATCCGCTTGAAGAGATCGCGGCCCAGGTCATCGGTCCCCATGATGTGCGTCAACGAGGGGGCCACGTACCGGTTGTACAGGTCGGGTTCGTCCCACCGGGCAGGCAGAAGAATGGGGCCGATGTAGCAGGCCAGCCCGAGCAGCAGGATGACGCAGCCGGCGATCACGGCCAGGCGATGCCGCAGGAGGCGGCGCCAGACCAGCTGGTAATAGCCGATCTCCCGGGTCAGGTCATAGTCGGCGCGAAGCTCGGCAGCCGGCCGGGGCAGCTCCGACTGTTCGAGCGCGGTATTGATCATCGGTACTGGATCCGAGGATCCGCCCAGCCGTAGGCGAGATCGGCGATCAGGTTGCCGAGGACCACGAGAATCGCGAGGATGATCATGATTCCGAGCAGCACCTGGTAATCGCCCTTGCCGGCCGACTCCCAAAAGAGCCGCCCCATCCCGGGCCAGGTGAAGACCTGTTCCGTGATGAGCGCCCCGGCAAACAGCTGGGGCACGTCGAGGCCCATCAGGGTGATCAGCGGAAGCAGCGAGTTGCGAAAGCCGTGGCCGACGACCACCCGCACCTGCGAGAGGCCCTTGGCCCGCGCGGTTCGAATGTAATCCTGGTTCAAGACGTCCAGCATGCTGCTTCGTACGAAGCGGCTGTACTGGGCGATCGACTGGACGGCGAGCACCAGGCCGGGCAGCACCAGGTGCCAGGCGAGGTTGAGGGGATCACCCAGGTTGAGGTGCGCGAGATTGCCTTCATGGCCGGCGTCCCACATGCCGTCCGTCGGAAAGATCCGGAAGCCGAAATGCTCGTAGGGTAAGACGGACAACAAAATGATCAGCATCAACCCGAACCAGAACTGGGGTAACGAGATCCCGATGAAGGCGCCGGTAGTCAGGAGATTGTCGAGTTTCGAGTATTGCTTGACCGCCGCGACGATCCCGATCGGAATCGCGATCAGCAGCGTGAAGAGGTAGGAGGTCCCCATGAGGAGGGCGGTGTTGGGAAGCCGCTCGGCGATCAGGCTGACGGTGCTCTGATGGCTGAAATAGGAAAACCCGAGGTCGAAGTGGAGCAGGTTGCGCATGTAGGTGATGTACTGCACGAAGAATGGCTGGTTGAATCCGTAGTAGGCGAGGAGGCGGGCGCGATCGGCGGCCGTCATCCGCGGGTTGCGCAACAGCAGGTCCCAGGGCTTCTCCGGCAATAGCTGCAGAATCGTGAAGAGGACGAGGGAAATCACGAGCAGGAGTGGGATCGCCTGCAGGATGCGGCGAACGACGTAGCTGGTCACTGGGGCCTCCCCATCATGACCCTCCCCGAGATGGGGGGAGGGAAACGGAGTGGCGTTGCTACTGGTTGATGTACCAGTCGCCGGTCTGGTTCATCCACCAGAATTCGTTGCCCTTGTATCCCGCCAGCTTCTTGTTGTAGGCCTCGACGTCAACCGCCTGGTAGAGCGGGATCTCCGGCACGAGGTCGGCTAGCCGGCGCTGGGCCACGATGTACTTGTCTTTCCGGTCGCTGAGCTTGACCGAGAGCCTGGCCTGGTCGAGGGCCTGGTCCAGCATGGGGTCACTCGTAAACGTTGTGTTTTGCCCCACGCAGCCGTTCGCGTCCGTCGGAATCTGGGAGCTGTGGTAGGCGGTGTACGCGAGCGAGTCGGGCTCCGCCGGGTAACTGTAGTTGTTCGTATACATCGCGAGATCGTAGTTGTGGCTGTAGATCACGCCACCGCTGGTGCAGGAGCCGAACATCCGGCTGGCGGGCACGTTGGCGAAAGGCTTGATGATCTGGATGCCGATGCCGGCCAGGTCGGAGGCGATCACGACCTCCTGCTCTTCGCGCAACGGCAGCGTGGTGGTGATCAGGTGAAGCTGCACGCAGCGCCCCTGTGGATCGGTCCGAAACCCCTTGCACGGCCCGGAATCCTGCAGCTTGTAGCCCGCGTTGTTCAGCAGGTCGTTGGCCGCCTTCTGGTCGTACTGCGTGTGTTTCGCGTTGGGGTCGAGGCACCAGGCGCCGGTCTGGATGCACATCCAGGCATCGGGAGGGACGACCGTCCGGCCGAGCAGCAAGGTGTCCACGATTTTCTGCCGGTCGATGGCCAGCAGGATCGCTTTTCGGAGCGTCACGTCTTTGAGAAACGTGTTGTGAAGATTGATGTCAAGATGCTCGGTCGCGCTGTCGAGGATGGTCACCGTCGTGACATCGCTCAGCCGCGACAGCGGCGGGAGCAGTGAGGGCCGCAGGTCCAGCGCCATGTCGACGGTGTTGGTGCGCAACTCGTTGAGCTCGGTGTTGGCGTCTGCGTCGAACTTGACGCGGATCTCGGTGAGGTAGGGTCGATTTCCGCCGCCCCACCAGTGGGGATTCCTCACCAGCGTGAGATGGTCGCCCGTCACCCATTCCTTGAACATGAACGGTCCGGTGCCAACCATCACCTTGTCCAGCGTGTCCGACCCGTTGTAGCCGCCCGGAATGTTCACCGTCACCTTGTCCGAGGTGATGTTCCCGGTCTTGGCCCACACCTGCTGCAGGAGGTGGTCCGGCAGAACGCCGTAGGGTCCGGTACCAAGCGTCAGGTAGGCGGCGTAGACGCTCTTGAAGTGCACGATGGCGGTGAAATCGTCAGGCGTGTCGACGCTGTCCACCTGGTCCCAGCCGCTGACCGAGACGATGGGCGTGGGGTTGTTGTTGCGGTACTTGAGCCACCAGAAGTCGAAGGTCGCCTTCACGTCCTTCGATGTGAAGGCCACCCCGTCATGCCACTTGACGCCGTGACGGAGCTTCCAGGTGACGTCCATCTTGTCGCCACTCACCTTGACGTCGCCGTTTTCCAGGGTGGGCACCTCGGTCGCGAGCTCCGGTGCCCAGTAGTCGGACAGTTTCGGATTGCTGGGAACGTCCTGGTTGGCCTTGACGGTCAAGAGACCCTCCATCGCCGGGTTGATGTAGGCGCAGGCGTGCGAAGCGGCCGCGGTGATGTTGCAGGCCAGCAGGCTGTCCTGCTCTTGCCATGAAGCCACGGTCACCTTTCCGCCAGACCGGGGCGAGGTCGTGGCCGTGCTGCTGCTCGGAGCGCAAGCAACCAGCAGCACCGTGGCGGTGGCCGCCACGGCGAGCACCCTCCACCATCGCGGGCTGGCTCCGGTCATGCGACCTCCTTCCGGATATTCACGGGAAGTGAGAGGCGAGCGCCCGTGCCGGACGCGGCGCCGATGTCGGGCAGCATTCTACGGGCGGCCACCCGAGAGGGTCAACGAAACTTCGCAATTTCTAAGACTGTCTAACACCCCAGCTTCAGTCCACCCACCAGTCCGCCGCATTCCACAGCGTGGTGTCCGGTGCCGGGTTGGGAAGAAGGTTGTGCAGGTGGGGGCTGCCGAGCACCACGAGCACACGTTCGAACAGGGGCAGTTCGAAGCCAAGCCGGGCGTAGGCCCGTTCGAACGCGGCATAATAGCGCGCTCGCTCGATCGTCACGAGCGAGGTCCGGCCCCGATCAAGGTTGCGATCGAGGTCGGCGCTCGTGAAGCGGCCGAAGTTGGAACCCAGCCCCTGGTTCTCAACGCTCGGAATCTGCGAGGAGTGCTCGAGCGGGTAAACGCCGTCCGGGTCCGGTCCGATGCTCCAGGTCCACAGCCCAGCCTCGAACTGCCCGCGTTCCAGCAGGCCGCCCTGGGCGTAGCCGCTGAACAACTCGCTGGGGTGCGCCTCGGTCGCGATCACCTCCGCGCCAAGCCTCCGCCACTGCGCGATCAACGCATCACGGATGGCGCTCCGCAGGGGGCTGCCGAGCGCGGTCACGAGGTGGAAGCTCAGTCGCCTGCCTTGCTTGCTGCGGATTCCATCTGATCGCGCCGTCCAGCCGTCGCTGTCCAGCAGCCTGGTGGCCGCTGCCAGGTCGTAATTGAGGGAGACGCCCGGATCGTGGAATGACGTCAGGGCGCTGGGGATGGGTGACTCGGCGAGCTTCGCCTGGTCGTGAAAGAACGTCTTGTCGAGGCCCGGCCGGTCGATCGCCATGCGCAGCGCCTGGAGCAGCGCGGGATCGTTTTGCCACGGCGGTGGCTGGCCGGTCAGCGGGTTGGGGCTCGCCTGGTTGAAGGTCACCTGCTCGTAGGCCAGCTGCGACCGGAGCTGCAGCGTCAAGGCGCCGGTCTTCGCGAGGGTGGCCAGCTGGTCGTCGGGGAGCTCGAGCGCCACCGAGACCTGCCCGGCACGAGCGGCATCGAGCAGCTGGCCCGAATCGGGATAGATCTTGTAGACGATGCTGTCGAGGTGCGGCCGGCGCCCCGACCGCCCCTGCGACCAGGCATCGTTGCGCAGCAGCGTGACGTGGTCGTCGGGAACGAGCTCCGAGATCTTGAAAGGCCCGCTGACGACGTCCGGCCGCGCCCAGAAGGCGTCGCCCGCGAGCTGGGCCGGGGCGATCGCCGCCAGGCGATGCTGCGGCAGCACCGCCGGAAACAGGTTCAGGTACTTGGGATAGATATGGTCGAAATGGAGCGTAAAGCGCTGTGGGTCGTGGACATCGATCCGGGAAATGGCCCGGTAGCCATCGGGCGACAGGACGCCTTGCACTTGCGGGTTGACGATCAGGTGCCAGGTAAAGCCGACATCGTCCGCGGTAAGCGGCTGGCCATCCGACCAACGCAATCCAGCCCGCAACCGATAGGTGACGTCCATCGTGCCGGCGGTGCGGTTCCAGGTCACGTCACCGTTCTGAAGCGTGGGCACGCGCTCAACGAGATCGGGCACCGGCTGCAGGTTGGCATCGAGCTGGACCAGGCCGGCATAGAGCAGCGCATCCACCTGTGCCGCCGGCACTTCTTCGTTGAAGAGCGGCGAGAAATTGGTCGGGCTCTCCCAGTCGCCCACCACCAGCGTGCCACCTTCGTGGCGGGCGGGCTCGGGCTGGTACTGCGACGGGAGCGGGCTCGCCGTGCCCAGGGATATCCCGTGCACGGACGGCAGCGAGCTGCAGCCGCCCACGATTGGCAGGAGCGCCAGCAGAACGACCGCGGCTTTTAGCGGCCCCCGGCGTGAAAAGGGCCGCGTGATAAGCGACCCCCGGTGTGAAAAGGGACGCGTGGCCTTAAGCGCCCCCCGGCGTGAAAAGGGCCGCGTGGCCTTAAGCGGCCCCCGGCGTGAAAAGGGCCGCGTGTTAAATATTATCGAGGATCTTGCGCCGCTTTCGTTGGAATTCGCTCTCGGTGATGGCTCCGCGTTTGCGAAGCTTGTCCAGTTGACCCATGTCGGAGATCAGGTCCACGAGAGGCGACGAAAGCCGCTTGCTCAGATGCCGGTCTTCCTCACCGTCGAACTCCGGCGGCCTGGTGTCCCAGCTTTTCAGGTAAAAGAGCGCCTTGAGGGCGGTGTAGGGGATCCCCAGGGTTTCGATCCGATCCTTCTCGACCGTCATCAGCCGCATTGTGACGCCGTGGCTGGCATGTTGCAGCTCCCCGTCGAGGTAGCCTTTCAAGACTTCGCCGTCCTGGAACCGGATCGCGACCTTCCGGTCGGCGCGGGTCTGCTCTTCCGGGCTTGGCGTTCCCGCTTTCAGGGTGATGCGCTTGATCGAGGGCAATGGGATGAGTGCGCGCTCATTGTTGCTCGCCTGATCCGACATCACCATCTCGATGTTCGGCTGGTCCAGGCTGATGGCGCTCACGCGCCCTTCCATGATCTCGTCGTCAAGAAATCGGATGGTGACGGTGGTGGCTTTTCCAGCCCCCGTAGTGCCCATTTTTGGCCCTCGTCATGTGGACGTCAGCGGCATTATAACGAGCCGTTCGCGGAACTCCTGCGAAAAGATCGCGGCCGTGTGACAAAGCTGGAAATTGCGTCTGAGAGTCGTGCAACGAGCGCAAGAACGGGTGCTATGATTCGCCCCGCGACTCGGCGGGAGGGACCTCACGTCGAACGATTTTGCCGAGTCCGGGTGGTATTGAGGGTAGTGACGCGAGTGACCAAAGGACCCTCGGATCTCGACCTCATCCGCGATTATCTGGGCGGCGACGTGGCCGCCTTCGATACCCTCTTCAAGCGCTACCACAAGGCGATCTACGGCCTGACGTTCCGCCTGCTGCGCGACCGGCAGCTGGCAGAGGACCTCACCCAGGAGACCTTCTTCCAGATCCTCCGCACCATTCATCGCATCAACGACAGCTTCAACTTCTCGGCCTGGATCCACCGGATCGCCACCAACCTGTGCTACGACGAGCTGCGCCGTCGCAAAAAGTTTCCTGAAGCCCAGGAGATCGATGACGAAGAAAACGAAGATTCCGTGTTACAGGTACCCGACGGGGACGCCCGCAAGAGCCCCGAGGTCGCGCTCGAGATCAGTGAGCTGCGCGACGCCGTGTGGTCCGTGGCCCGGCGGTTACCCGAGAAATACCGGCTGGTGCTGACGCTCCGCGAACTGCAGGGCTTGAGCTATGCGAACATCGCCAGGAAGATGAAGGTCTCGGAGAGCGCGGTCGAAACCCTGCTGCACCGGGCCCGCCGGCGATTCAAAGAAGAATTTCTGTTCATGGAGGGCAAGGCGCAGACCGAAGAAACCCGCTGCCCGACCATCGCCTACCTGCTCGACAACTTCCCTCCGGGGACGCTCCGCCGCGAGCAACGCAAGATGGTGGCCCAGCACCTCGATTCCTGCCCGGCCTGCACCGAACGGTACCCGAACCCGCCGCACCTGCAGCGCAACGACGTGGTGGTGCAGCTCGACACGGCGGTTGTGACCCGACGCCTGACGTCGAGGGTCCGCCATCCGAAGATTTCCTTCATGGATGGGCGCGTCCAGGGCGGCTACCGCAAGCACTAACGAGGCCAGAATATTTGCTCGATGGCCGCCACGAGCGTTCAGATTGTTTTCGACTGCGCGAATCCGGACAAGCTAGCGCGCTTCTGGGCTGAGGCGCTCCACTACAAGGTTCAAGATCCGCCAGCTGGATTCGACAGCTGGGAGGCCTTTCTCAAGGCACAGGGCATTCCCGAAAGCGAGTGGGACTCGGCCAGCGCGATCGTCGATCCAGATCGAGTTGGCCCGCGCATCTTTTTCCAACGGGTTCCGGAAGGCAAGACGGTCAAGAATCGCGTCCACCTTGACCTGAACGTCGGCGGGCCAAGGAGTGCGCCACCCAACGAGAGACGCGGTCGAATCGAAGCCGAGGTACTGCGGCTCGTTGCACTCGGCGGCCGAAAAGGGAGGGTCGTGGAAGAGCGGGGCGAGTATTTCGTCAACATGTTCGATCCCGAAGGTAACGAGTTCGACGTCCAGTAGGGCTCAGGGCTCGCGTGGCTCGATGACCATCTCGATCTCGGTGATTTCCACCGGGTGCCAGTGGCGGTCCGCGATCTCATGTTCGAGATCACCCAACCGGTGACGGTGTCGTTGAGGCGCTGACGCGTGATCGTGCTCGAATGGTTCCTTCAGTCGGTGCCGGTGGTCTGAGCCGGTGTTGGCGCGCTCGGACCGGTCGGTCATGATGATGTGGGTGTGACTGTGACCGTCGTCACCGTGCGCCCCATGCGCATGTTCGACGACCTCGACCAGCCGGTGGGCATGCGGATCTGCGCCAAAGTCGTGGCGGTGAACGTACTCGTCGGCGTGGCGGTGCGGCATAGCCCCGATGTTAGCGCCGGAGTACGCTCAGGCGAACCGCCGGCCGGTTAACAGCAGCCGCATCAGCCGCGTCGCCGACCGCACGAGCAGCGGTCGCGCCTGCGCGATCGCCTGGTCGAGCGAGCAGGGCTCGACCACGGTCGCCTCCACGCCATCGAAGAGCAAGTGGAGTTCGGTCTCATCCGAGACGCTGCCTCCGATCGCGACCACGGGGATGCCGGCATTTCGGGCATGACGGGCTACCGCGGCCGGTCCCTTGCCGAAGCGCGCGGTTTGTGAATCGAGCCGGCCCTCGCCGGTGATCACCAGGTCGGCGCCGTTCAGCCGTTCGTCGAGATGGAGCGCCTCCATCACCATCTCGGCGCCCGGTCGCAGCTTGGCTCCCGTGAAGGCCACCAGCCCGGCGCCCAGCCCACCTGCCGCGCCGGCGCCCGGCAGCTGCTCGACGTCCATACCCAGGTCGCGGCGGATGACCTCGGCGAAATGCTTGAGCGCCGCGTCGAGCTCGGCCACCATCTCCGGCGTCGCCCCTTTTTGCGGACCGTAAACGGCACTCGCCCCGTTGGGACCGGTCAGCGGATTGACGACATCACAAGCCACCTCGACCTCTGTCTCCTTCCAGTTGGCGTGAACCCCGCCCATATGGATCCGCGCCAGCCGTTTCAGCGCCAGACCTCCGGGGGGCAACTCGTGCCCGTTTTCATCGAGCAGGTGGTATCCGAGTGCCTGGGCCATGCCTGCGCCGCCATCGTTGGTTGCGCTGCCGCCGATGCCGACGATGAAACGGCGCGCGCCGCTGTCATAGGCGTGCTGCAACAGCTCGCCGACGCCATAGGTCGTCGCCACCCGCGGGTCCCGTTTCTGGGGCGGCAGCAACGCCAGCCCGGCCGCCTTCGCCATTTCGATGACGGCCGTCGAGCCGTTGTCGATCAGGCCGTAGTCGGCATCGACGGGATCGCCCAGCGGCCCGCGGACCGCAAGCGTGAGCCGTTCGCCGTGCGTCGCGGCGACCAGCGCATCGACGGTGCCGTCACCGCCGTCCGCGATCGGCACCAGCACCAGGTCAACATCGGATGCGGCAATCCGGACGCCCTCGGCGATGGCTTCCGCGGCTTCGAGCGCCGTTAGCGAACCCTTGAAGGCGTTGGGCGCGACGACAATCTTCACTTCACACTCAGCCAAGCAGGTGCGGCGGCCCGAGGGCCGCTAGTAGACGGGGGTCAGCCAGGAACGGTACTTGGCGTTTCGTCCGCGGACGATCTCGAAATAAAGCTTCTGCAGCTGGTTGACCACCGGCCCCACCTGGCCATCACCAATCGGCCGGCGGTCGACATCGACGACGGGCGAGATCTGGGCGCCGGTGCCGCAGAGGAAGATCTCGTCGGCGATGTAGAGCTCGGAGCGATCGATGGAGCGCTCCAGGACTTCCATGTTGAGCTCATTCCGCAACAACTCCATCATCGCAAGCCGGGTCAAACCCTCCAGGATGTTGTCCGAGGTGGGCGGCGTGAAGACTTTCCCGTCCCGGATCAGGAAGATGTTCTCGGCGCTGCCTTCGCAGACGTGGCCGTCGTGGGTGAGCATGATCGCCTCGTCGAAGCCGTTTTCCATCGCCTCGGTCTTGGCGAGGGCGGAGTTGACGTAGATCCCGGTGATCTTGGACCTGGCCGGCGCGGCGTTGTCGTCGATGCGCCGCCAGCTCGACACCATGCAGCGGATGCCACGCTCGATCTCGACGTAATTGCCAAACGGGGTGACGTAGATGGCGAAGGAGTCCTTGAGGTTATGGAGCCGGACGCCGATCTCTTCGGAACTCTTGAAGGCGAGCGGTCGCACGTAGACGTCCTGCCGGAAATTGTTGCGCCGGATGAGCTCGATGCTGGTGTCGCAGAGCTCATCCAGGGTCATCGGAATTTTGAGCTTTAGCACCTTCACGGAACGTTGCATCCGGCTGTAATGCTCCCGGAGCTTGAGGACGAAGAGCTGCTCGTGCTCCGGGCTCCAGTAGCCGCGGATGCCCTCGAAGACCCCGGTCCCGTAGTGCAGGGCGTGGGTCATCAAACCCAGTCGTGCGTCGCCGTACCGCTTGAACTCCCCGTCGAAGTAGACCCAGTACTGGTCCTGCTCTTTCCGCCGGGCCTCCGTCGCGCGCGTGACGCCTTCTGCTTTGATCGCCATCGAGTCGATTATATGCCCGGCTTTGCCGACCGGCATAGGGCCTTTTGGATGTAACGAAACGCGGCCAATTTGAGTTCAAAAATTGCTGTGCTAAGCTTGGGGCGCCGGTGGCACCCTTACGTATGAACCCCCGGGTGGTGCGCTGGTTCACCCCCGGCCTCCACGTCAAACGATGGCTTGGCCTCCTGATCCTGGGGATGGTGATCATCAGCCTGGGGATCGGCTATGCGCTGCGTAATTTCTACTCGTCCGGCTTCCGCTTTCCGGGCGTCACCTACTACCTGACGCTCCAGTTCATCCCCTACTTTGTTCGGGCGGCGCTCTTCGGGACCCTGGGCCTGTCGATCATTCTGTTTGCTCTTTACAAGCTCACCCAGTCGGTGCTGGGGCCTTTCCTGCCGGGTCGGGACCGGGCCCTCTCCGAGATCATTTATAACTACCGGTTTCTGCAGAAGGGACCCCGCGTGGTGGCGCTGGGGGGCGGCACCGGCCTCTCCACCCTGCTGCGTGGGATGAAGAAGTACACCGGCAACCTGACCGCGATCGTGACGGTGGCGGACGATGGCGGCAGCTCGGGGCGGCTCCGTCAGGAATACCGGATCCTGCCCCCCGGCGACTTCCGCCAGTGCATCACGGCGCTGGCCGACGTCGAGCCGCTGATGACCACCCTCTTCCAGCACCGCTTCAAGGAAGGCAGCCTGAACGGCCACTCGTTCGGGAATCTTTTCATCATGGCGATGGCGGAGATCACGGGCGACTTCGAGCACGCCATCCGGGAGTCCGGGCGGGTCCTCGCCGTCCGCGGACAGATCGTGCCCTCGACGTTGCGCGACGTGACGCTGATGGCCGAAATGGCCGATGGGCAGACCCGGGTCGGCGAGTCGAGCATTCCGCATGCCAACGGCGACGGCGATGGCCACGTCGCAGTAGCAACCGCGATCAAGCGGGTGTTCCTCGAGCCGGAGCCGACCATCAACCCCGAGGCTGAGGAAGCGATCCTGAACGCCGAGATCATCACGGTCGGCCCGGGCAGCCTGTACACCAGCATCCTGCCGAACCTCGTGGTCGACGGAATGGCTGAGGCATTGAAAGCCTCGCCGGCGATCAAGGTCTTTATCTGTAATGTCGCCACCCAGCCGGGCGAAACCGACGCCTTCCGGGTCAGCGATCACCTCACCGCGATCGAAGGCCACCTGGGAACGAACATCTTCGACTTCGTCGTGGTCAACAGCAACAACAACTTTCCGCTGCCCCCGTCAGCCCAGACGGCGGGCATCAAGCGCGTGGTCTACGATCCGGCCACGGTGAACCAGCGCAGCATCCATGCCATCCTGGTCGACGTGGTCAACCCGCGGATTTCCACCCACCACGACCCGGACAAGCTGGCGCGCGCGATCATGAAGAAAGTCTGGCACTCGTAGCCAGCTCCGCCTCCTCCCGTCGCGACCGCCGCCGCCGCCAGAACTCGGTGAACCAGTCCTCGCCGAAGAAGGCAGCCAGGCCAAAGATGACGCCGCCGATGATATCGACGATGTAGTGCTCGCCCAGATAGACGATGCTGAGCCAGACGCAGGCGGTGTAGACGAGCGCCGGCCACGCCCGGCGGCCCCAGAGGCGTAAGGCGAAGAGCGTGCCCAGAAAGGGATAGGCGGCGTGTAGGGATGGCATGGCCGCGTACTGGTTGGGCGTCAGCCAGTGGTAGACGGTGGCCGGCACCGGGATCCCGGGGATGTCGGTGAAACTCGGCAGCGTGTGGTCGATGATCTTGAGGATGCCGGGAACGGCCTTCCAGGGTGGCGCGACCGGTAGCAAAAGATAAAACACAAAGGCCGCGAAGGACATCGCGATCAGCGCTCGCGAGAATCGCAAGAAGGTCCGCCGGTCCACGATCCAGAACAGGTACCCAAGCCCGAGCGGAAACGCAAAGTGCAGGAAATAGAACATCGTGGCGGCGATGTCGTACCAGCTGACGTGGCCCGCGTGGTAGAAGGCCTGCTGGAGGACCACGGACGGCACCTGGCCGAAGCTGATCGCTCGCTCGATCGAGGTGACGTCGTGGATCGGCATCCCGAGCTTGCCGCCGAGTCCGCGCAGGTACTCGTAGGACAAGAAAAGAACCAGGAAGGGGATCCAATCGGCGAGGAACAGGCGGGCCCGGCCGAGGATCAATGCCGCGATCAGCATCAAGAGGAGGAGCCGCTCCGGAGATACCGAGAGGTGCAGCACGAAAACCATGAAGAGCGTCACGGCCGCCAGGTACCCGCCGACCAGCGACGGAAGGAGCCAGGCGCGCCGGCGGCCTACGGTTGGACGCTTGGGGGCGTCAGCCGGCTGCACCGGGAAAGCTTACTCAAGGGCTCGCCGGAAGTTCGTTTCTGAGAGCCACCTGAGAAGCCGCCGAGAAGATGGGGTTTGGCCAAAACCAACGTTATATTGGGGCTCAAATGGCGGAGACGGCTCCCGAGGTCACGGCGTCCCGCAGCCCGCGGGTGCTCGTCGTTGACGACGAGCGCAGCATCGTCGACTTCATCCGCCTCGGCCTGCAATACGAGGGCTTTCAGGTGCAGACCGCGCCGGACGGCCAGGCGGCGCTCCGCCTGATCAGCGAGTTCAGACCGCACGTGGTCGTCCTCGACATCATGATGCCGAAGCTCGACGGCCTCGCCGTCGCCGAAGCCATCCGCGGCAACAAGGACACCGGCGTCATCATCCTGTCGGCGAAGGATGAGGTCCAGGACCGGATCAAGGGGCTGGAGGTGGGCGCCGACGACTACCTGGTCAAGCCTTTCGACTTCGGCGAACTGCTGGCCCGGATCCGGGCGGTCATGCGCCGCCGGAATCCGACGGCCGGGCCGCAACTCCAGGTGCTGGACGTCACCATGGACGAAGCCACCCGTGAGGTGCGGCGGGACGGGCGCCCGATCGGTCTGTCGGCTCGCGAGTTCGATCTTCTGCGGCTGCTGATGATGCATCCGAACCAGGTGCTGCCCCGGGATCGCATCCTCGACCAGGTCTGGGGCTACAACTTCTTCGGCGATGCGAACAACGTCGAGGTCTACATCCGATACCTCCGGCAGAAGCTCGGCGACGAGCAGCATCAGTTGATCCAGACCGTGCGGGGTGTCGGGTACCGGATCAAGGGATGACCCGTCGGTCGCGCCGCGGCGGCTAGACATGGCTCGGTTTCGCTCGTTGCGATGGCGACTCACGTTCCTCTATCTCGGCCTGCTCGCGGTACTGTTGCTCGCCGGCGGCGTCGCTCAGTACTTCGCCGCGCGCGAGGTCCTGTTCCGAACCAACGCCGACGTGCTCGCCAGCGAGTACACGGCGGTCTTCGCGGCCTTCCGCAAGGCCAACGCCAGCCGGCCCGCCGCGGCGCTGCGCGCGCTCATCCTCTCGGAGCAGTTCAGCACCGAGCTCCACTCTCGTAATACGTCGGCGGCCATCTTCGATCTGAACGGTGGCCGCGTCGCCTTTACTGCCGCAAGCCTCGGCACGGCGGAGATCCCCAGCCTGACCACCCAGGCGTACATCGACGCCGCCCGAGGCAAGCCGAAGGCCTATTACCTGGCGACCGGCAGCGATGGCACGACGAACTACGTGGTGGTGCTCAACGTGGTGAGGAACGGCACTCGTCCTCTGGCCATTGCCCAGCTTGCGATCCCGACCGCCGAGATCGACCAGACGCTCCGCGCCGACCGCCAGCTCGCTATCGTGGGTTCCCTGCTTGTCCTCCTGGTCGCCGGACTGTTGAGCCCGCTGATCGTCGGCCGCGCGCTGCGCCCGCTCGAGCAGATGTCGACGACCGCCGGGGCCCTTGCGGGAGGCGATTACAAGCAACGGGTGTCGGTGCCGAAGACGGGCGACGAGATCGGCAAGCTCGCGATCGCGTTCAACTCGATGGCCGCCGGCATCGACCAGGCGTTCGAGGTTCGCCGGCAGTCCGAAGAGCAGATGCGACATTTCGTCGCCGACGCCTCGCACGAATTGCGCACGCCGCTCACCTCGATCGCCGGCTACATCGATGTGCTCGGCCGGCGGGACGTCGTCGATCCGGCGACCCTCCAGGCGTCACTCGCGGCCATGCAGCAAGAGAGCACCCGGATGACCCGGCTGGTCAACGACCTCCTCACCCTGACCCGCTTCGAATCGGACAAGGCGCCCAGGCGCCAGCCGGTCCTGCTCGACCGGTTCGTGGGCCAGGCGTTGGACGAATTGAGCCTGCCCGAGAAGGGAGCGGTGGAATCGAGGCACCTACAACCGGGGGTCACGGTCAGCGCCGACCCCGAGGCGCTCAAACAGGTGGTGAACAACCTGGCCCAGAACGCGCTCAAGTACGCCCCCGGCGCGGAGCAGCACTGGAGCGTCTTTCAGGCGGACGGCCGGGCCGCGATCCGGCTGGAGGATACCGGCCCAGGGATCTCGAACCAGGACCTGCCGCATATCTTCGATCGCTTCTACCGGGGCGAGAAGGCGCGCGACCGGTCGGCCGGCGGGTCGGGGCTGGGGCTGGCCATCGCCCGGACGATCGTCGAGGCCCACCAGGGCACGATCGAGGCCTCCAGCGAACCGGGCCGGGGAGCGACGTTTACCGCCTGGCTGCCGTTGGCGGCTTAACGCTTCAGGCGGATGATCGCCGAGATCTCAACCGGCACCCCGAGCGGCAGCTCGCTGGTCCCGAGCGCCTGCCGCGTGTGCCGTCCGCGTTCCCCAAAGACCTTGAAGATCAGGTCCGAGGCGCCGTTCAGGACCTTCGGCTGCTCCTCGAAGCCGGCCGCCGAGCGGACAAAGCCACTCAGCTGGATGAACTGCTCGACCTGATCCAGCGACCCTGCATGCTCGCGGACCAGCGCCATGATGTTGAGGGCGCAGATCTCCGCGGCTCGCGCGCCGTCTTTCACGCTGACGTCGCCACCGACCACCCCGTGGAATTGGACCTCGCCGTTCCAGCTCGGAATGACGCCCGAGGTGTAGAGCAGGTCGCCGACCTGCTGCACCGGCACGTAGGAGGCCAGCGCCTTCGGCGGGTCGGGCAACTCCAGGCCAAGTGTGCGTAGGGTCGCTTCAGCCGAATCCATGATCAGGACTCGCCTCGACCGGGTGGTGAGCAGCCGCGATCGACCTCCTCAGCCCGCCGTCGGCGGACCGTACCCAAGAGGGTAGCGTGGCCGGCGGGGAACCGCCAGCCTGAACCGGTGAAAAGATGGTTAACGGTGCCCGCCCCGATGTGACAGCCGGTCACGGACGGTAGGATCGCTCGTCGTCACGCCGAACCCGCCAGCGCCGGACCAGGATGACGGCGCCCAACGCGAGTAGCACCGCCAGCGCCACGCCGTAGGTGGCGTAGGCCGGCGTGCCGGTGGTGCGCCGGACGGGGGTCGGGGCGGCAGCGCTGGCCCCCGGCGTGGCCGATGCGTGGTTCGTCGCTGACGGCGCCGCCGTAGGCGTCACCCCCGCCACCGTCGCGGCGGGGTCCTGGATTCGGTAGGCGCCCGCCGAGCCGTCCGTCGGGTTCCACGCGGCGGCGACGACCTGCGCCGGGTTGAGCGGTTGGAGCGCCAGCGCGGTGATCCGGGGCTTCACCGGGAGGCCGGCGCCGAAGGTGCTCCAGCTGGCTCCCCGGTCGAGCGACCGAAAGACGCCACCGTTTCCCTGGTCACCGTCGCTGCCGGCATAGATCTGATCCGGGTTCGCCGGATTGAAGAGCGCGAGGTTGACGTCGGTCGTGGGGAGGCCCGCAAGTGGGCTCCAGGTCACGCCCCGATCATCACTGCGGAAGAGGCCTTCGGACGTGCCGGCCAGCACCGGCAGATCGGCGCCACCCGACGGCGCCGAGCCGACCGCGATCGACGTGACCACTGCGTCACCGGGAAAGTTGCCTTTCACGACCGCCCAGCTGCCACCGAGTCCCTCGGACTTGAGCAGGTAGCCGGAACCGGCCGTCCCGTTGTCAGCGCCCGCAAACAGGGTGACGCCGCTCGTCTTCGCGATCACTGCCACCGCGGCGATGTCGAGCGCCTCGAGGCCGAGCGAATGCCATGAGCTGGTCCCGTCGCTGGAGTAGTAGACGCCCTGGGCGGTACCGAGGACGACCAGGCCGCTGCCGACGTCGATCGACCGGACATCCATATCGTTCAGCCCCTGACTCTGCGCGGTCCAGGTCTTTCCTTCGTCGAGCGACCGGTAGAGCCCTGAGGTCTGCGTGCCGGCGTAGGCCGTCGCCGGTTGCTGCGGGTCGAAGCGCACCACCCAGGCGCTGTCGATGCCTGCGATCGCGGAGCTCCAGGTGGCACCGGAGTCCGTGCTGCGCAGGACGCCCCGACCCTGGGTGGCGGCGAGCAGCACCGATGGATGTGCTGGTGAGACGGCGATCGACCAGACGGGGCGATCCGGCGTGCCGGGTTGCTGGGCACCGGTCGATGTCCAGCGCGTGTCCGCCGCCGACGCAGCAACAACGGTGACGAGCAACCCGGCGGCCAGCGTAATGGGCGTAAGCAGAAGCCTGCGGCGCGAAAATTTCACGTGGGTGCCCGGAAAAACGGAGTAAGGATAGCAGACACCCCGCGCCGGTCCGGTCAGGGCTTTTTTGGACCGAGCGTCCAAGTTGGAGGGTGATTCGCCCGAACCTCGACTACAATGCTCGACGTGCGACAGCTCTGGCGAGGGCTGCATGGTGTCCCGCAGTTGCTCTTGGTCCAGCCGGAGCAGCTTGGCTACGACCTCGCGTACGCCCTGGCGCTGCTGCCCCTGGTGATCGCCGCCATCCTTTTCTTCCTGCAAGACGCCCTCCTCTTGTTTGCGATCTCGTTTCTCGCCGGCATCGTTTGCCTGCTCGCGCTTCAACTGGCGCGCCTGACCATCGGACTACCGGCCTGGGTGGGTTTCAAAGCGACGCACCCGCTGGTGGCGAGTGTCCTGATCGCGGTCTTTTTCTCACCCCGCACGCCGGCCTGGATTGCCGCGTCGATGGTGATCCTCTTCATCGTCATCGATACCGTGCTCTGGCCGCAGCTTCAGCGCGTGATGCTGCACCCAGCGCTGGTGGTGTTTGGAATCCTCTTCCTGATCCAGCGGCAGCTCGGCATTGGCTTCATCAATCCGTTCGACAGCCACCGCCTGGACGACCCGCTGCTGCTCTGGTACAAGCTGCAGATCGTCATCGATCCGGTCAAGCTCTATGTCGGCAACGTCTCGGGACCGATCGGCGTCACGTCGGCTGCCGCCGTGCTGCTCGGCGTGACCTATCTCTGGTACACACGGAAGATTTCCTTGGGCGTGGTCGTCGGATTCCTCTGCGGCATTGCGGCGATCGCCATCGCGATCCGCTCGGACCTCGGCTTCCAGCTTGCCTCGGGCCCCTCGCTCTTCCTGGCCGGCTACATCGCCGCTGACCGGCGGCGTGTGCTTCTTCCCGAGCGATTCACCTTCTTGTTCGGAGCGGCGGCAGGCGTGGCGACGATGATCCTCCGCTGGTATGGAGAGGGTCAGGAGGCGGCCTGGCAGGGGCTGCTGCTGGTGAGTGCGGTGGTCACGGTCGTGTTGCGCGTACAGGCCATCCTGCGCCAGCGCCCCAAGTTGGCGAAGAGCCCGGCGCCACTGCGCACCCTGACCGTCGAGTCCGGGGAGCCAGACCCACACCGGCTATGGGCGCCCGTCCGATCGGAAGTGCGGCAACCGGTGCTGGCCACCTCGACGGTGGCAACCGCCTATAGCCGGGGAGCCAGCCCCCGCCCGGTGCGATCGTTCGACAACCAGGGGGACTCGAACGACCTGGTTCGGCAGATGCGCAGCGCGGCGACCCGCGGTGGGCCGCTGAGCGGCGGGGTCCAGAGCCTACTGATCCTCGTGCCGGCGCTGCTGCTCCTCAACCCGGTCGGCCTGTGGCTCACCTGGAGTGCCGGGTCCCTCGACCGCCGGACCAAGCTGCTGCTGAGTGCGGTGTCGGTGCTCTGGTACTTAGGGGTGGCTGGGCTCGTGTTCGCGCTGACGCACCGCTAAGCTCGACGGCCCACCCTGCATCCAGATCGTCTGGTCGCGCGAGGGCCCAACTGACACGATGTCGATCGGAGCACCGCACAGCTCGCTGAGCCGGTCGACGTAGCGTCGCGCCGCTTTCGGCAGGTCCTCGGGCCGGCGGACGTCCGCAATCGATGACCGCCACCCGGGCAGCGTTTCGTAGACCGGCTCGCAGTGCTTCAGGTGGCTGATGTTCGACATCGGATACGCCTGGAGCTCTCCCTTGCTCATGTATCCGGTACAGATCCGAATCGGGTCGAACTCGTCGAGCACGTCGAGCTTGGTCAACGCGATCGAGCGGATGCCGTTGAGGGCCACGCTGTAGCGGGCGACCACGGCGTCGAACCATCCGACCCGTCGCGGACGTCCAGTGGTCGTGCCATATTCGACGCCGACCTTTCGGATCTGCTCCCCCAGGGCATCGAGCAGCTCGGTCGGCATCGGCCCGTAGCCGACCCGGGTCGTATAGGCCTTCATGACGCCCATCGTCAGGTCGACCGCGGTCGGCGGAATCCCGGATCCGGTGAGCGCGCCGCCGGCGGTGGGCGACGATGAGGTCACGTAGGGATAGGTACCGAAGTCGAGATCGAGCATGCTGCCCTGCGCACCCTCGAGCAAGATCCGGTCGCCGCGCGCCAGCGCCTGATGGACGATCGGAAAGATGTCCTTGATGTGGGAGCCAAGCCGCTCGCCGTAGGCCGTGTACTCTTCCAGGACCGCCTGCGGGTCGAGCGGCGGGACGTGGTAGAGCTCCTGCAGGATCGGGTTCTTGATCTTGTTGAGGACGAACCCGAGCTTCTTCTGCAGAAAGCGCGGCTTCTGCAGGTCGCCGGCGCGGAAGCCGATCCGCCTGATCTTGTCGGCGTAGGCAGGGCCGATGCCGCGCCAGGTGGTCCCCAGCCGATCATCGCCGCGCTGCTCCTCCTCGAGCTTGTCCAGGACGGGATGCCACGGCATGATCACATGGGCACGGTCGGAAATGATCAGCCGGTCGGTGCTGATCCCGCGCGACTGCACCTGTGCCATCTCTTCGAGCAACACCCGAGGATCGAGCACCACACCATTGCCGATGACGCAGGTGGTGTTCGGATAGAGGATGCCCGAGGGAATCAGGTGGAAGCGAAATTCCTGGCCCGCATTGACGACGGTATGACCGGCATTGTTGCCGCCCTGCGAACGGATCACCATGTCGGCGCGCTCGGAGAGGAGGTCGATGATCTTGCCCTTCCCCTCGTCGCCCCACTGGCCGCCTACGAGGATCGTGACCATCCCTAGCTCCCGCGTCTCCGGTCGAGGTTGGCGAACTTCGTTTGCTCGTCGATGAACAGGAGCTCGAGCTTTCCGGTCGGACCGTTGCGGTGCTTGGCGATGATGATCTCGGCGATATTGCGCTTGTCTTCCGCGACGTTGTCGTTGTAAAAACGCTCGCGATAAATGAAGAGCACGAGGTCACTATCTTGCTCGAGCGTGCCCGACTCACGAAGGTCCGAGAGCTGCGGACGATGGTCGGTTCGCTTCTCTGGCTCGCGGCTCAGTTGCGAGCACGCGATGACCGGAATCTGTAGCTCACGAGCGAGACCCTTCAACGATCGGGAGATGTCCGAGACTTCCTGCACGCGGTTCTCCTGGTTGCGCCCCTGCATCAGCTGAAGATAGTCGACGATGATCAGGCCCAGGTTATTCGCCGACTTCAGTCGACGCGCCTTGGTGCGCATTTCCATGACGGAGACATTTGGCGAGTCGTCGATGTAGATCTGCGCTTCGGAAAGGGCACCCATCGCCTGGGCGATGCGCGGCCACTCGGCATCCTTCAAGAGTCCAGTGCGAAGCCGATATGAGTCGACGGAAGCCTCACTGCAGAGCAACCGAGTCACAAGCTGCTGTTCCGACATTTCAAGCGAAAAGATCGCGACCGGAATTTTGTACTGGATCGCGGCATGCTGTGCGATATTCAAGGTAAGGCTGGTTTTGCCCACCCCTGGGCGAGCTGCAATGATGATCAGGTCTGACTTCTGGAAGCCGCCAGTCTTCGCATCAAGATCATTGAAGCCACTTGGCACGCCGGAGATGACTGACTGATCCTTGTGGATCTGCTCAATCTGATCCCAGGTGGTCTTGAGGATGTCTTTGAGGGCGACGAAGTCCTGGGTGATGCGGCCCTCGGCGATGTTGAAGATGACGCCTTCCGCGGTATCGAGGGCCTGGCTGGCCGGGGTGCTCTCGTCGAACCCCAACGCCGTGATCCGGCCACCGGCGCTGATCAGTTTCCGCTTCGTCGCGGCTTCTTCGACCAGGTGGCCGTAGTACTCGACGTTGGCCGCGGTCGGCACGCCGCTCTCCAACTCGGCGAGGAAGGCCTGGCCACCGATGCGTTCGAGGACCAGCATCTTCTCCAACTCGGCGGCGAGGGTGAGCAAATCGATCGGATCGGCGCGGTCGTAGAGGTTCAGCGCCGCCCGGAAGACCTGGGCGTGATGGTCGAGATAGAAATCGTCCGGCCGCAGGAAGTCGGCCACCCGCACAATCGCATTGCGATCGAGCATCAAGGAGCCGAGCACCGAGGCCTCCGCCTCCAGGTTCTGGGGCGGTAGGCGGCCGCCGGTTGCCGGCGGCGCCGGCGAGCGTCTCAGGTCAACCGTCAAGCGGAAGTGACCATCAACGGGATCCGGGCAGTGACCTCATGGTGGAGCTTCACCTGCGCCGTGCTGGGTCCCATGGCCTTCACCGGCTCTTCGAACTCGATCTTGCGGCGGTCCAGCGTGATCCCATGCTGTTGCTTCAGTGCCGCCGCCACGTCGGCATTCGTGACGGCACCAAACAATTTGCCGTCCTTCCCAACCCGCAGCTTCAACACCACCTGGGCGGCCTCGATCCGGACGGCCAACGCCTTTGCGTCGGTCAGCTCGCGCTGCTCGCGCTGGACGGAGGTGGCCTTCTCCCGGTCCACCCGCTCCTGCGCACCGCGGGTCGCGGGTTGGGCCAGATTGCGCGGGATCAGGAAGTTGCGGGCGAAGCCGTCGGCAACGTCTTTGGTCTCGCCGGCCTTGCCGGTCCCTTTCACGTCCTGGGTCAGGACAACCTTCATACCGCACTCCTCCGCCGCGCGCGGATGACCGCCACGCCGCGACCACGCAACTCGTTGAGCCGTCCCCGCACGCCCTCGCGGGTACGCCTGAGATCTTGATCGAACACACTGGTTCCGAGCGTGATCCGCTCCTGGTGCTCGGCGACCACGTCTTTGGGCGCCTTTTCGACGAACAGCCGGACCGCGAGCACGGTCAAGGCGACCGCGTCCATCTCGCCGAAGATCGGCAAGCGCAGGGGGACATCCACGACCGGGTTGAGGATCAGCGCAATGGCGGCCGCCAGCGCCAGCTTGTTGCGCTGGGGCACGCGCGGATCTCGATAGAGACAGTAGGTGAGCTTTCCATAGCGAGGGAGCTCCCGAGCGATCCGCCGGAGCAGCCGAAGACTGAGCAGCATGCTTCCCCTATTCCCCGCGAAACTTAGGTCGCGCCGAGCCCTGGATGATCAAGACGCGTCCGTGGCGCCGCAGATTTTAGCAGAGCATCAGCCTAACGAACCGTTGTGACAGCTGTCTGTCGCGATATCCCCAGGAGACGGAATACCGGGCCTGTGGAAAGACCCTGAACAACTAGCGAGACGAGGACGAATCCGAACGCCAGGACGACGATTTCGTCGTGGCCGGCGACCTCCGCGGGCACGCCCAAGGCGAGCGCGAGTGAGAGCGCCCCGCGTAGCCCGGCCCAGACGAGTGCAAGTCGCCACGACCACGGCCACAGATCAGACCGCGCGAGCGTTACCATCGCCACCATCAGCGCACGCGCCAGGAGCACCGACGCGATGAGCAGCAGCAACCGGCCTCCGACTCGCACCACCTCGTCGAGGCGGGCCTGCAGGCCGATCAAGAGGAAAACCACGCTCGACATCGAAAAACCCAGCTGGCGCCAGAAGCGATGAACCTGATGATGGGTCGACGGAGCATAGGCCGTACCGAGGATCACGGACATCGTGATCACCGCGAGCAGACCGCTGGCACCAATCCAATCCGCCAGGAGATATGACGCGTAGGCGGCGGCGACGGTGATCGCGATCTGGAGTGGCTTCGGAACACTCACGAGCACCCGGCGGATCAGCAGGCCGAAGCCGGCCCCCGTAAGGACGCCACCAAGCGTCAGCGAGACGAAGAGGCCGATGACATCCGGGGGATCGAGCAGGCGTCGCTGGACCGCCGCGAGCGCGACCACGAAGAGCACGACGGCGACCCCGTCATTCACGAGGCTCTCGCCTTCGAGCGCGACCCGCAGGCGCTCCGGCGTATGGAGCCGGCGCAACGTCGCGAAGACCGAAACCGGATCGGTCGCCGAGAGGATGGCGGCGAGCACTAGCGCTTCATCGGAGGGAAGGCCGGCCAAGCGGAGCAGGCCGAAAACCAGGGCCGCCGTCAGCAGCGCACCGGCCAGACCCAATAAGAGGATCCAGATCAGCTCGCGACGCACCGCGGCTGCCCGCATCGAGAAGCCGGCGTCGAAGAGCAGCGGCGGCAAAAAGACGACCAACACCAGCGTCGGGCTGACCGTGAACGCCGGCAGGACGCGAGTCGTGGCGATGAGCGCGCCGGCCAGGAGGAACAAGAACGGCCATGGCCAGCGACGGATCGCGGTCACGGGGAAAGCAAGTCGGGGTGCGCCTCCAGATATCGCCAGGCGGACTCAGGATCGGCCTCCAGCGTTCCGTCGACGATCGCGTCTTCCAGCGCGGACTTGACCCGTTTGATCCAGGGCCCGGCCGGACGCCCGGTGCGCGCCATCAGGTCTTCGCCGGTGAGCGGCGAGCGGATCGCGGCAATCGCCTGCGCGTCGAGCCGTCGGATGCGCGCCTCGAGATCGTCGATCTTCTTCACATCCGGATAGTGACTCGCACGCATGTCGGCGCGGGCGAGGGCGAGGAGCCGGTCCAGCTGGTCGCCGGCGTCCCGCACCAGGCGGCGTACCGCCTTGTCCTCCCACCCCTGCGGGTCGTACTGGATGGGACGCATGTGCAGGCGAATCAACGTGGTGACGGCCTCGATCACCTCGCCGGGGTAGCGCAGGTGGCGGAGCGCGGGACCCGCCATCGTCGCGCCAACATCCTGGTGGCCGATGAAGGTCGGCTTGCCGTCGCGGAGCTCGTGCACCGCAGGTTTCCCGACGTCGTGCAGGAGCGCGGCCAGCCGGGTGACCAGCTCCGCCGGAGCCAGCGACGCGGCGAGCACGCCATGGCCGAACACATCGTGGCTGTGCCAGCCGCCCTGCTGCATGCCCTTGCCGGCTTCCAGCTGCGGCAGGATGCGCGGCAGGAGCCGCGTCGCGTCCAGCAGCTCCAGGCCAGCCTGCACCCGCTCGGCCAGGAGCAGCTTCGAGAACTCGTCCCGGATGCGCTCCATCGAGACCGTCGGTGGTTGCAGCCGCCCGGATTGATCGCGGATGGCGGCCTCCACCGAGGGATCGAGGGTGAACTGGAGGGTGGTCGCGAACCGAACCGCGCGCAGCATGCGCAGCGGGTCTTCGTCGAACGTCGTTTGCGGCTCGAGCGGCGTGACGATCCGGCGCGCTTTCAGGTCATCGAGGCCGCGACCGGTCAGGTCGAGCACCGTCCCGTCCCACTCCATCAGCAGCGTGTTGATCGTGAAGTCGCGGCGCACGACGTCATCCTTCAATGTGCCGGGGCTGACTTCGGGCTTCCGGCTGGTGCGGTCATACCGTTCGACCCGGCTGGACACGAATTCCAGCGCTTGCCCCGAGTCGATGTCGAGATGCGCGGTGCCGAACCGCTCGAAGATCACTGGCGGATGCAGCTTCAAGGCTGCGCCCACCGCGCTCGCCAATCGGATCGCGCCCTGGCCCTCGACCAGGACGTCGACCTCGCGAAGATGGTTTGCGCGTTCCCCACCCAACAAGCGGTCGCGCACATAACCGCCCACCACCAGGGCGCGCACCCCGAGCTCCTCGGATTGCTTGCGGACCGCAGCGAACGCCTGCGCCCAATCCGGGAGCGCCGGCGGATCAAGCCGGGCGGGCATGCCCGGCGCGAAGTCGCGCGAACTCGACGGCGCCGATCAATCCAGCGTCATCACCCAGGGCGGGGCGTACGATCCGCAGCCCGCGGCGGGACGCCTTCCACGACGAGGCGTTCATCGTTCGCCGCATCGGGCCGAGGAGCAAGCTTCCGGCCTTGATGACACTCCCGCCGAGCACGATCAGCTGCGGGTTGAAGAGGTTCACCAAGGTGCCGATCGCCAGCCCGAGGTACGTGCCGGCGTTCTCGAGGATGGCATTCGCCAGCTCGTCGCCTGCGCGGGCGGCGCGAGCGACATCCTCGGCGTGGGGGTGCGCCAGCCCATGCAGCGCGCTGCGGGGTGTTCCCGGGGCTGACTCGCGCGCCGCCCGCGCAATCCCCGTGCCGCTGGCGATCGCCTCCAGGCAGCCTCGATTGCCGCAGGTGCACAGCGGCCCGTCTCGCTGAACCACGATGTGCCCGACCTCACCCGCAATCCCGTGAGCGCCGGCGTAGAGCTCACCACGCAACAGCAGCCCGGCTCCGATGCCGGTCGACACGGTCACATAGATCATCTCGCTGGCGCCGCGTGCCGCCCCTCGCCGATGCTCACCGAGCGCGGCCAGGTGCGCGTCGTGATGAAGGTAGCTGGGGATGCCGGTCGCCCGGGTCAGGATCCGGTTGAGCGGCACGTTCTTGAAGCCCGGCAGATTGGCAGGACTGATGACGATGCCCGCGGCCGGGTCCACCGGTCCAGGGAGCCCGATCCCCAGCGCCCGCACCTGCCGCGCAGAGGTGCCGTCCGCATCCAGCGCTTCCGCAACGGCCGCCACGATCCGGTCGATGACGTGCTGACGCCCGCGGGCAGCCTCGGTCGAATGCCGCACCACCGTTTTCAGGCGGCCGCGATCATCCGCAACCGCGACGCGGAGCTGCGTGCCGCCCAGGTCGATGCCGATCAAGGCCATGGGGCTACCGCGGCTCAGAATACCGCCGCTATTGCCAGCGAGGGCGGGGCAATGGCCGCAATGTTCCGGCGGCGACCAGGGCGCCGATGAAGAGCGCGATCGCGGTGGCGCGGAAGATCAAGTGATATTCGTCGAAGATTGCCTGCTTGACCTTGAGCGTGTAGATCCCGAACTGGGTTGCGAAGTTTGGGTTCAAGCCGGGCAGCGGAGGCAACAGGTGCGCGGTCGCCTGGTGAAACTCCCAGAGGCCGAAGCCGGCCACCAGCGAGAAGCCAACCAGCATGCCGATCAGTCGCATGATGATCAGGAAGGAGGCGCCGGCACCGCGTTCCTCCTCGCCGACGGCGTCGAGCAATGCCGCGCTGACCGGCGCGATCTCGATGCCGAGACCCAGACCGGTAAGAAACAACTCACCGTCCGCCACCGTCAGCGGCAGGCCGAGCAGGTGCGGCGTGAGCGAGCCTTCGTTCCACCCGGACAGCATCAGGAATCCGATGGCCGCCAGGATGAGACCGAGCGCGGCGACATAACGGTAGCTGCGGAGCCGCTGCGCCAGCCAGCCGCCGAGGAGAGCCCCGATCGGGATGCCCAGCATCAGCCGAAAGAGCAGCAGGGCGGCGCTGCTGGCATTCATCGAGAAGACGGCGTTGGCGAGCACCGGGATGTAGACGAGAGCCACCATCAGACCCGCGCCGGCGATCGCGTTGGTCAGCGCCGATCCGCTGAAGGACGAGTCGCGAAAGCGGCGGACGTTGATCAGCGGATGTGACGTTCGACGCTCGTGCCAGACGAACAGCGCGAAAAACACGATGGCAAGGGGCGCCTGCCAGATGAAACCCTGACCGACCGGGCTCTGTTCGGGGTTGGCGGCGTACAGGGCGAGGGTGAGGAGTGCCAGTCCCGCGGTGGCCAGCAGCGCGCCCAGCCAGTCGAGGTTGACCGAACGCCGCACTTCGCCGGCGGTCCGGATCTCCGGCCAGAGCGCCCAGAAGAGGAGCGCGGCAACCGGAATGTTGATCCAGAAGATCCACGTCCACCCGAAGGATGAGGCCGTGATCAGGCCGCCCCAGAGGGGGCCGAGGACGCTGCCCACTTCCTGTAGCGCGCTCACCGCGCCGAGAGCGCGACTGCGATCGCCCGCCGGATAGAGGTCCGCGGCCAGCGCCAGCACCGCCGGCACGAGGGCCCCGCCCCCGGCGCCCTGGAGTACCCGGCCGGTGACGAGCTGCGACAGCGACGGCGCGCTCGCGGTGAGAAACGAGCCGAAGGCGAACAGCGCCAGGCTGGCAGCGAAGAGCCGCAGCCGGCCGAAACGATCGCTGAGGCCGCCGGCAACCGGCATCACCGCGAGGTAGCCCAGCAAGAAACCAGTGATGATGGGCGTCGCCTGTTCCGGCCGGTTGACCGCGATGTTGACCGACTTCAGCATCGGCAGCAGAGCCGTGACGACGACGTAGGCGTCGAGGGAGGCAAGGAACAGCCCCGCCCCGGTCAGCGCGAGCAGGGCCGGGCGGTTAACCGAGCGGAGGCGGTGTGACCGAAACGGGGTGATCATGGCTGGAGAAGTCGAACGTGATGGTTGCGCTGTTCGATGCGTCGAAGAGGTTGCCGGTCAGGCGGGCTCGCCACAGGTTACTGTCCGCGCTGTCGATCCAGTAGGTGGCCCGATAGGTGCCCTGGTCGCGGATCAGCGTCAGCAACTGGTGCATCCGGCCGGCTGCAACCTGTCCATCAACCGGGTAGGTGTCGTGGCCGCCGATCTTTTCGCTGTTGCCACGCGCCGGCGACGTCGTGTCGCCCATCGCCGCGAACAGCCCGGCCTGTGCATCGAAGAGCGTTCGGGCGTCGAAAAACTGGGCCACCTGGTCGGCCGTCAACTCCTGCCAGCCGCCGGTGAAGGACTTGAGATAGATCTTGCCGGCGGCGAACACGACCTCGACCTCCAGCAGAATACCGCCCTCCTTCAGATTGACCCGGGCGTGGAGGTCGGGCGGATGGGCATCGCCTTGCGCGCTCTGGACCGGCTCGCCGCTGCCGGTGAAGCCCGTGATCTGCATCTGGAAATGAAATCCGTTCAGGTGGAGCATCCGCTGGCTCGATTGCTTCAGCAGGGTCGTCGCGTCCGGAGGCGGCGAGCCGCAGGCGGTGAGTGCGAGGATCACGGCCAGGCCGGCAGGGACGACCCGAGACAGCGAAACGCCGGCGGCCCGCATCAACCCCTCAGGATACGGTCATCTCCGACCCGGCGCGTGATCTTCTGGGCGTCCAGCCATTCGAGCAAGGGAAGAACGTAACGGCGGCTCGATCCCAGCACGTCCCGGGCGGCCGCGACGGTGAGCGTCCGGTGCTCGCGGAGATGGACGCGGAGCCGGCGAACGGCATCCTCGTATGCCGAGCGGGCGAAGACGGTCTCGTCGTTGACCCGGACGACCCGCCCGTCCGCCACCAGGTATTGGAGGAGCGCGGGCGTCAGCTGGTAACGGCGGACGAGGTCTGGCAGCGGCGGTGGGTTGAAGGGCTGGACTTCGAGCTCGGCGACGAAGGCGCCGATCGCGATCTCCTGATCCGGAGTAAGCGCCGGATGGTGGGCGGGGATGGCGACCTCGCCACCACGGTCGACGACCGTCCGCTGCGCGTCCAGCGCAGCCAGCAATTCCGCGAACAGCTCGGCAGGAATGGCGGTGCGGCTGCGGAGCTCTTCCTTCGGCATCCCGCGCCGGAGTGGCTGTGCCTCGTGATAGGTGTGCAGCGCGCTGGTCACCCTGGTCACCGCTCGGTCCCACTGGTCCCGAGTCAACCAGCGCGAGGTAAGCCGGCGAACCGCGTTCCGATCGAGGAGGGGCGCCAGAACCGTCGCCATCGCAGCGGGGGTCAGGCCGAGTCGAGCCGCCAGTTCCGCGTCGCTAAGTCCCCACGGGTGCTTGCCGAGCTCCAGGACCGCCGCCGTGCCCGGGTCAGCACGTTCGCGGGCACGGAGGTCCCTGAGGACTGCCTCATCGCGACGCCGGTGACGCCGTGGGGCGCTGTCGACGATCACGCCGCCGGCGATGGTCGCGGCCGGTGAGGGAACCCGCAGGATGAACCGGTCGCCGTCAAGCGCCACCACCGGCTCGGTGGCGAAGAGCTGAACCCAGCCCCCCTCCCCACCGCGAAGCTCATCGCGCTCGAGCAGGGCGAGCTCGACCATCACCTCCGCGGTCTCGTGGTACATCAGCAGGCGCTGGTGGTGACGCAGCGGCTGAACCCCCGGCAGTACGACCAGGCGCGCGTCGAGGCGCCGGCTCGCGGGCAACGTCCCGGGCAGCGCCAGCACGTCACCCCGCCGAACCTGAGAATGGTCGAGCCCGCTGAGATTCACGGCGGTGCGGCTTCCGGGTCGCGCCTCCTCGACCGGTCGATTGTGCTGCTGCAGCCCACGGACCCGTACGCGCCGGCCGGCAGGAAGGACGGCGAGCTCGGCACCCTGGCGCAGCGCTCCACCGACCAGCGTGCCCGTGACCACCGTGCCGAACCCCGACATGGCAAACGAGCGATCCACGGGTAGGCGTGGTCGCCCGACATCCGGGCGCTGGGCGGTTCTTGCCAGCTCGGCGTCGAGCGCCGCCCGAAGGCCGTCCAGTCCGGCACCGGTGCTACTCGACACGGCGATGATGGGTGCCCGCTGCAGGGACGTCCCCGCGAGCAGCGTGGCGACGTCGTCGCGCACCAGACCGAGCCAGGCGTCATCCACCAGGTCGGCTTTGCTCAGGACCACGAGCCCGTGCTCGATGCCGAGCAGGTCCACGATCGCGAGATGTTCACGGGTCTGCGGCATCGGTCCTTCATCCGCCGCGATGACGAGCAGGACGGCATCCATCCCGTGCACGCCCGCGAGCATGTTCTTGAGGAATCGCTGATGGCCGGGCACATCGACGATCCCGACCCGCCGGCCGCTGGGCAGCTGCATGTAGGCGAACCCGAGGTCGATCGTCATGCCGCGGCGCTTCTCCTCCTCCAGCCGGTCGGGGTCGATCTGGGTGAGCGCCTTCACCAGGGACGACTTGCCATGGTCGATGTGACCGGCCGTGCCCACCACGAACGATTCGGCGAGCTGGTCGGTCATTCGAGCGCGGCGAGCACGGCATCGACGACGAGATCGTCTTCGCCGGGGAGCACGGTGCGCGGATCGAGGAGGACCCGCTCCTGCTCGATTCGGCCGATGACAGGGGGGTCGTGGTCGCGCAAACGGCTGAGCAGCTCGGCGGCTCCGCGGCGAGGGGTGATGGCGAGCACGGTTGTGGGCAGCCGCTCCCCTGGCAGCGAGCCGCCGCCCACGGTCGACTCCGCGGGGGCGACATCGACTGCCGCGCCAAGCTCCGACAGCCGGCTTTGCCAGGCCCGGGCGCGGGCGGCAATCGACTCCGGCGTGGCGCCGAGCATGCCCCAGACCGGCAGAGCCGAGAACGACTGCGTCACGTAGAGGTCGAGGGTGGCGATCAACGCCGCCAGCGTCAGCTTGTCCACGCGGACGGCACGGGCCAGCGGGTGTTTCATGGTTCGATCCACGAGGGCCGCGCGACCGAGCAAGAGGCCCGCCTGGGGCCCGCCGAGCAGCTTGTCCGCGCTGCAGGCAACCAGGTCCGCTCCCGACTGCAGGCTGTCCTGGATACGCGGTTCCTCCGCCAGGCCGTAGGCCGCGGTGTCGAGCAGCGCCCCGCTCCCGAGGTCGTGCAGCAACAGCACGCCGTGCTGACGCGCGATGGCCGCCAGCTCCTTGACCTCGACGCTCTCGGTGAAGCCGATCACCTGGAAATTGCTGGCGTGCACCTTCATGATGGCGGCCGTTCGGGGCGTGATCGCAGCTGCGTAGTCCTCAGCGCGGGTTCGGTTGGTGGTGCCGACCTCAACCATGCGAGCGCCCGAGAGGCGCATCACATCCGGCATCCGAAAACCGCCGCCGATCTCGACCAGCTCGCCACGGGCGACGATGACCTCCTTTCCCTTTGCCAGGGCCGTCAACATCAAGAGCACCGCCGCGGCGCAATTGTTGACAACGGCGGCCGCCTCAGCCCCGGAGAGGTGGCGCAACAGGTCGCCGGCCAGGTCATGTCGCTTGCCGCGACGGCCGGTCCGTGGATCGAACTCGAGGGTCGAGTACCGACCCGCGATGGCGGCGGCGGCTTCGGCCGCCGCGGCCGCCAGAGGCGCCCGACCGAGGTTGGTATGAAGGATCACCCCCGTGGCATTGACGACGGGCCGCAGACGCGGACGGCGCAACTCTCGGATGACCCGCTCGATGGCGGACCATCGGTCCTTCGGCTCAGCAGCCGCCCCGCCGCGACGCTCTTCCTCGAGGATGCGCTGCACCGCGAACCGCACCAGCGGTCGGCCGTGCGCGGCAACCAACGCCGCCGCGGGCTTCTCCTCGAGCACTTGATGGACGCTGGGCAGGGCTCGCAAGGTATCCACGGTCAACTCCCGATCGGGAATGGCGGCAAGGCGAGGATGAACCGGGCAACGGGCGTATAGATGAATTGGAGAATGCGCAATCCCAGAAAGTTGCTGAACACCAACACGAGTACGAAGACCAGCATGATGGCCTGGCGGTTGTTGTCGATGCGGACGAAGAATTCCGGAAACGTTCGTCGGAAAAGGGACGAGAGGAAGCTGTAGCCATCCAGTGGTGGGATGGGAAGGAGGTTGAAGACCGCCAGGACAACATTGAGGATAAAGGCGGTCTGGAGCAGCCGCCAGGGTGGCGACGAGGCGTCGAAGCTTCCGGCGAGCAGCACTAACTTGATCGGGATGGCAAGCACGAAAGCGATCACGAGGTTGGCAAGGGGGCCGGCCAGCGCCACGAGCGCAGCATCGTAGGGGCCGCGCATGCGAAAGGGGTTGATCCGGACCGGTTTCGCCCATCCGAAGCCGATCAGGAGGACGGCGACCGTACCGAGCGGGTCGAGATGATGGCTGGGATTGACGGAGAGGCGGCCATCGAGTCGGGGCGTCTGGTCGCCGCGTGCGACGGCGACGGCCGCGTGCGCCCACTCATGTCCGATCAGCCCAACGAGGAGGGCTGGAATCAGATACAGCGCATTGATGACGAACTGGACCGGATCGCCCGTTATCACGACCTACTAAGTATCGGCAAAAACAAAAAGGGTCCGGCCCGGCCAGACCCTTATGAACGAATGAAACCCGACGGGTTAGGCGGCGACCGGTTCGGCGCGCATTCCGACCGAGACCGTGGCGGCGGCCGACTCTTCCGAGTGCACCGCGCTCTTGCCCCGGAGGATGCCACCTTCGTCGATGATCAGTGAGCCGACGACGATGTCGCCGAACACCTTGCCGGTGGACAAGATCTCCAGGCGGCCGGTGGTGTTGACGTTGCCCTGGATGCTGCCGCCGACGACCACGTTGCGGCCGCTGACGTTGCCCTTGACCCGTCCGTGCTCCCCTACCGACAGATCGCCTTCGGTCGTCAGGTCGCCGAGCATTTCACCGTCGAACCGGATGTTGGACGTCGACTGCAGACGGCCTTCGAGCTTGATCTGATTGCTGAGGACCGTCTCGGCGACGATCGGAGCGGCCGTTTCACGCGCGGATCTCTTATCGAACACGCAAACCTCCTGGCAAGTTGTTGAACCTTTGTGCCAGAACGGTTAGGCGATCGGCTTTCTTGCTTCCCCGAAAAAGGTCACGCCTGGAGCAAACCGCGGAGCACGATCGAGCCGGCGATCAGGAGCACGAACATGATCCCGGCCGTGATCGCGATCCGTCGCAGATCCGACCGGAAGTAGGGCACCCGATCGAGCGGGATCGCGGCATCCTGTGGCGGCAGCGGTCCCGCCGGCTGACGGCCGCGCGGACCCCGGGGCAGCGGCCGGGCTACGGGCGCCGGGCTGGAGGCGGCCTGCTGTGGAACCTGGGTCGGCTGCGCCGGCTGGCCTGGCTGGGCAGGAGCAACCGGAGGAACGCCAGCCGGGCGGGCGGGGCGGCCTCCGGATGATCCGCGTTGAGGCTTTCTGAGTTGCGAGCGTCTGTTCTTTCGGGCCATGCGTGCGTACGCCGAGTGGAGTTTATCGCGAACGTGGATAAGCGCTTGACACGTCCAACAGGCTGTGGTACAAACGCGCACGGGTACAACATGTAGCGTGTGCCCGAAGCCGCGAGCCAACAAGGGCCAGATTCCTGCAGCCGTCCTGCCATCGCCGCTGCAATGCCCCTCCTCATCTGGTCCTTGTTGTGTTTGTGGCCATCTCGGGCAGCCGTCGCTGCGTCCATCCGGCAGCCTGATATTTGGAACGGGCCAGCACCTGGGCCGCCGCCGCCTCTTCCGGCCGAAGCGGAGCTTCGAACAGGGTGACCCCAAAGCGCATCGCAAAGGCTCGAGCAAGCGCCACGGCGATCTGCGCCGGATTGGACACATCCGCCTCGGCGAGCCCTGCCACGCCCTTCTCGATCTGCTCCCACCCCAGCGCCGTCGATCCCGCCGACCCCGAAGGGCGCCCGGGTAGCTGCAGGCACGCCATCAGCGTCGCGATCCTGGGCTCGATGAGGATGCTCCCGTGCTGGAGGAGGCCTCCGCCGCGCCGCACCTGCGCGCTCCCCACCAGCTTGCGCCCATCGAGAAGAATCTCGTGGGCCGAGGGCTGATCGAAGCAGACGGGCCCGTGGTTCGCCGTCGTGGCAGCGTCGGCTACCGGCGCCAGCGCAGCCGGGACGCCCAGCCCGCGCAGCCCATCCTGCAAGGCCAGGCTGAGCCGGTAGTAGGAGGGCAGGACGCCGCCATCGTGCTCCAGCATCGCGACCGGCATCGCCACGCTATAGGTGAGCTCCCGATCGTGGAGGATGGCCCGGCCGCCGGTCGGGCGGCGGACGATGTCGACGCCGAACGCCCGGCAGCCGTCAAGGTTGACGACCTCGAACGACTGGAAGTACCCGAGCGACAGGCAGGCCGGCTGCCATTGGTAGAAACGAAGCGTCGGCGGCGTCGTGCCCGCAACCACGCCCTCCAGCAGGACCTCGTCCACGGCCATGTTCCACGCGCCCTGGGCCGCTGGGTCAAGCAGAAGGCGCCAGCGCTCAGACATTGAAACGGAACAGACAGACGTCCCCGTCCTTGATGGTGTAGTCGCGTCCCTCGAGGCGCACCTTGCCGCGTTCGCGGGCCGCCAGGTAGGTGCCCGCGGCGACCAGGTCATCGAAGGCGACGATCTCCGCCTTGATGAAGCCACGCTCGATGTCGCTGTGGATCACCCCGGCGGCTTCCGGCGCCGTCGCCCCCTGGCGAACGGTCCAGGCCCGCACCTCCGGCTCTCCCGCCGTCAGGAAGGTCACCAGGTTCAGCAGCCGGTACGCCGCATGGATGAAGGTGCCCAGGGCGGGCTCGCTCAGCCCGGCGTCGGCCAGGAACTCCGCCGCCTCGGCATCGGGCAGCTCGCGAATCTCCGCCTCGAGTCGGGCCGAGAGCGCGATGACCTCGGCATTTTCGGCCCGCGCCTCCTCGCGCACCGCCTGGAGTTCCGGGGCTGCCTTCCCGATCTGATCTTCCCCGATGTTCGCCACATAAAGGACCGGCTTGGCAGTCAGAAAGGAAAAGCTCTTGAGGAGTTTTGCTTGCTCGGCCTCGAACGTCAGCGTCCGAATCGGTTTGCCTTCGTCGAGGTGCGCGGCGAGGCGGTCGAGCAGCTCGAGCTCCTCTTTCTCCTTGGCGGCGGGTTTGAGCCGCGCGGTGCCGCCGATCTTCTCCCGCCGCTTGTTGACCACGTCGAGATCGGCCAGCGCCAGCTCGAGGTTCACCATCGCCATGTCACGCCGCGGGTCCAATTTGCTGTCCACATGCTGCACGTTGGGATCGCTGAAGCAACGGACCACCATGGCCAGCGCGTCGAGGTCGCGGATGTTCGAAAGAAACTGGTTGCCCATCCCCTCGCCGCGGCTGGCCCCGGCCACCAGGCCGGCGATGTCGACGAATTTCATGACCGTCGGCGTGACCTTCTTTGGCTTGTACATCTGGGCCAGCACGTCGAGCCGTTTGTCGGGCACTTCCACCATCGCGGTGTTCGGCTCGACCGTACTGAAGGCGTACGACGCAACCCCCGCGCCGGCCCGCGTGAGCGCATTGAACAGCGTTGTCTTGCCGACGTTGGGCAGGCCAACGATCCCAACGCCAAGCGTCATCGGCAGCCACCTCCTGAGAAATAAGCGAAGCCCACCCCGGACAGCCCGGCGTGGGCAAATGCTATCGGGTCGTCAGCCGACTCGGACCTCAGTAGCTCGGATAATCGTCGATGTCGAGCTGATCGCGCCGGAAGCCCCGGTCGGGGACCAGGTAGGCGAGATCCTCCGCATTTTCGTCGTAGGTGGTGGGATCGTCGGGATCATAGGGATGCGGTTCGGGGATCATCGGTCGTCCTCGTCCCTCAGGCGCCCACCGGCTCGGCTGCCGGTTCCGCCTCGGGCTGGCCGTTCGCAGCGGCGCTCTCTGTCTTCGGGCTCAGCATCTTCATCTGGTCGATCACCACTTCGGTCGTGTACCGCCGCAACCCGTCCTTGCCGTCCCACTCGTGACTGCGCAGCCTGCCCTCGGCATAGATCAGCTTGCCACGGGTCAGGAACTCCTGGCAGATCGAGGCCAGCCGGTCGAAGGCGACCAGCGAGTGGTACTGGACATCCTCCTGCCGGTTCCCGTCGTCGTCCTTCGAGTAGCTGTTGGTGGCCAGTCGGAGCTTGGCGATCGTCAAGCCCTTGGGGCTGATCACGACCTCGGGATCGCGCGTGAGGCGGCCGACCAAAATTACACGGTTGACCATGTCGTTCTCCTTCCAAGTTGACTCTGCGTACGCCCCCAGAGGGGCAGAGGTCCAAGAATCGCTAACCACCACCTCCCGTTGCGGGATGCTTGAGGAGCGGGAGCGGATCGACCGGCACGCCTGCGATGCGCACCTCGAAATGGAGGTGCGGTCCGGTGCTGTTGCCGGTCGATCCCATCAGGGCGATGGCCTGTCCCGCCGCGACCGCGTCACCCGGATGCACCAGCGGCCAGTCGAGGTGTCCGTAGAGGGTGCTCAGCCGAGGATCGCGGGTCACGAGAACGTAGAGGCCGTAGCCGCCACGTTCGCGGTCCATCGTGATGGTGCCGGCCGTGGCCGCGTAGATCGGCGTGTCGAGGGGCGCGGCCAAATCGATCCCGCTGTGGAAGTGGTGACTGGGGCATTCGGCCGACCATGGCTCGATCTCGAGCGCGGTACAGCCAAAGGGCTGCGTGATGGTCGGATCTTTGACCGGCATCAGGAGCGTGCCCGCCTGCTCCTGCCGGGCCTGGACCACCATCCCGGCGATCAGTAGCGGCATCATCAGCGCCGCGACGCCGAACGCGAGCAAGGGGCGTCGCCATGACCACGCGAACACTGCCAGCCGCGTCGTTGTGAGCAGCATCATCCGCTCGAGGCCCTGGAGGCCGTCCCCACGGCGCCTTTGATGGCTTTCTTCGCCAGCCCCTCGGCGAAGTGCTGCGCCTTCAACTCGACATGGGACGAGGCGTTCATCAGCCCGGGCACCTTGATCAAGAGGTAGAGCACGGCGACCCCGTAGAGGGCTTCAAGCGGCCGTGCCCCCACCTGGTCGGCAAACAAGCTGGCGAAGCGGAGCACCAGGACCTGTCCAAACTGCATGAAGACGGTAAGCAAGAACAGTCGCAGCCACGACTGCGCATAGCGCTTGGTTTCTGGAAGGATCGTGCACATCGATGCCAGCGGCGCCACGGCGAGCAACACCGCCAGCAGGGCGAAGCGCACGACGTACGTAAACGCGACGATTACCAGCATCACCGCGATCGCCAGCCGGATCGCGATCTCGAACAGCGGTAAGCCGAACCCGTTGGTGAGGGCGAACGTCCATGGCAGACGCGGCGGCCCGCCGGGCAGTGGCTGGGTCCAGACCGCGTGCACCAGGGCATTGTTCAGATCGATCACCATCTGGCCGAACAGCAGCGCGAAATGCGCCATCGCAATCGCAGCCATCGCCCGCGGCAGTACCACCTTCAAGGTGTAATGAGCGCGGAAGCTGCGTTCCCACTGGCTGCGAAGAAAGGCCCAGGTGAAAATCAGCACGAGCAGCAGGTCGGCGATGGCCAGCGTCAGGTGAAACATCGCCTGCAGCGCCGGCTCGTCGGTCAGGGGGCGCGCCGTTAGTGTCGAGACGTCGTGGGTACTCAACAGGTAGGTCTCGACGCTGCTGCCGATGGAGTCGCGAACGTCGTTGATCAGGTTGTTGAAGAAGCCGGTGACCAACCCGGAGAAGATCTCTAACACGGGCGTTTGCCCCCTCCCCGACCCTCCCCCGCGAGCGGGGGAGGGAGATGACAACGCGTAGAGGCTTCAAGCCGGCTAGTGATTGACCGAATCCACCAGCACACGGACCAGCAAGCCGGCCATCTCGACGCCGATGGTGCCGAAGACGATCCGGCCGATCCAGCGTTTGGCCTCCATCACGCTACGGGGCTCGATGGCGATCATCTTCCAGATGAACGCGCACACGAAGGCGAGCGCACCGATGCTCCCCGTCAATCCCTGTGCGTAGCCGGTCCAGACCTCGATGAGATGTTTGAGTTGATCCATCAGCGCTTGGTTCCGAATCGCTCGGCGATGCGAGCTTCGACGTAGCGCTCGATCGCACCCGTCAGGCGCTGCAGCATGTCCCACTGCTCGATAAGCAGGTGGTGATCCTGCTCACCGAACTGTCGGAAGAGCGCAGGCCCCAGCGCGGGGCTACTGGCGACCGGGACCGACGGGACACGGGGTGGAACGAGCGGCGTGCCGAGGCTTGGAATGACGGCCGGCTGGGTCGTCGGCAGGACCAGCGGGGGCGGCCGAAAGGCGATGCGGTGGGGCTGCATCGCCAGGTGAATCCCGATTCCGGTGAAGGCCGCGAGCACGGTGACCTCGCCACCGATCAGGGCGAGCTTCCACGATGGGCGCATGGGGGACTCCTCGAGCGGATGGGCCGGCGACAACGCTGACCATCCTTACACAAATCCGTGTATTTGTCAAGACGAGTAACTAGCGGCGGCGGATCGTGTCCTCCAGGGCCTCGTGAAGCCCACCGAACTTGAAGCGGTAGCCAAGCGCCTGCGGCTTCGCCGGGGTGGCGTGCCGGCCGTCGAGCAGCAATTGGGATTGGGCGCCCAGCACCAGGCGCAAGACAAACGCCGGTACCGGGAAAAACGCCGGACGGTGCATGACGCGACCGATTTCCTTTGCGACCTCCGCTTCGCGGCGCACGTCGGGCGCGACCGCGTTGATCGGCCCGCTCGCCTGCAGACTCTCAAGACCCAGCCGGTAGAGGCCGACGATGTCGTCGATGTGGATCCAGGTGAACCATTGCCGCCCATCGCCCAATGGACCTCCGACGAACAGGCGAAACGGCAGCGTCAACAGCCGAAAGGCGAGCGCCTCGCGGCCAAACACCATCGCCGTGCGAATCTTGACGACCCGGACACCGAGCGGTTCCGCCTTTTGTGCCGCGGTTTCCCATTGCTGGCTGAGTCGCGCGAGAAATGAATCACCGGCCGCGCCGTCCTCGGTGATGACTTCGTCGCCTCGGTTGCCGTAGTAGTCGATACCCGACGCGTTGACGAGCACCCGCGGGCGACGCTCAGCCGGCGTCCGCTCGAGCGCCTGCACCAGGGCGGCGGTTGCCGAGAGCCGGCTGGAAATCAGCACCTCCATCCGCCGCCGGGTCCATCGACCACCGCCGATGCTGGCACCGGCGAGGTTGACGATCGCCTGCGCACTGCCGAGCTCGCTGACCCAATCGCCCTCGGCGCGGCGCCCGTCCCATCGGACGAAGCGAGCGCCCGCCGGCGGTGCCTCGGTTTCCCCTCTGCGGCTGAGCACCACGACTTCGTGGCCGTCCTTCACCAGGCTCTTCACCAGGTGGGCGCCGATGAAGCCCGACCCACCGGCGACCAGGACTTTCATCCTTCTACTATCCTCGCCTGCCGTAGCCGTGACCGCGATCGGGCGGTGGCCTGATTGCGCCCCCACCCTGCCCTCCCCCAAAGGGGGAGGGAACCTCTAGGGCCGGAAGCCGCGCGTCCGGCGTTCGGCGCGGGCCTGCGCCAGGCTCTCCGCGGCCAGGGCGAGCAGCGAAACGCGATCGAGCTGGCCGCGCTCGCTGGCCGCCACCCCGGTGTCGACGGCCAGGCGGACGATGTCCCCGTTGGGGCTGGCGGCGTACGGATGCTCCTCCAGGGCCGGACGGAGCCGGTCCGCCTGGCGGACCGCAATCGCCCGATCAGCTTCCGGGATGACGAGGCAGAACTGGCCGTCTTTGATGCGGGCCAGCGTGTTGACCTTGCGCGTCTTCGATCGGATCACCGCGACAAACTCCCGCAGGATCCGGGCGAGGCCATCCTCACCGTACTTGCCGCGGAGCACCTCGAACGCCTCGATCTCGAACAGCACGATCGCCAGGTCGTGGTTGTAGCGCGAGGCGCGGCTGATCTCCTTGTCGAGGAGCTCCTCAAGGAATCGGATAGAAAAGGCTGCCGACTGGGTGTCGAGCAAGGCGAGCTGCTCGGCCTGCATCAGCTTGCGACCCATCACCAGGGCATACAGACCCTCCGATACAAAGCTCTCCAGCGCGCTCAGCGGTTCCTCGAGGTCGTCGCGCGGACGATCGAAGCCCACGACGATGGCGCCAAAGGTCGTCCCACCCTTTTGGTCGGGAATCGGCACGCCGACGATGCTCCCTTCCTTGATCGCGTCGTCGGTCAGGTATCGGGACCAGGCGCTCTTCGAGATATCGGGAACGGTCACGCTGCGGTCCGCGTGCTTGACCCACTCGGCGATCCCTTCCAGCAACCGGCGCTTCGCTTCGATCAAAGGGTCGGGCGCCGGTTGGTCGTAGCCGGATGCGAGATCCGATCCGTTGTCGTCCAGCATCAACACCAGGCCGTAGTCGGCCCGCGTCAGGTAGAGCACCGCGTCGACCACGTGCTGCGTCAGCATCTGGGCGTTCGACTCGGAGATCTGGGCTTGCAGCCGGCGCAAGGCGTGACCGACACGCTCTTTCGCCTGCATCTCGGCAAGCAGGTTCAGTCCCACCGAGACCAGCTCTCCCGCCCCGAGCAGGCGCTCGCCGTCGTGCTCCGGAACGGCGTCGGCGGCCTGGATCAGATCGTCAGGGAAAATCTTCAGCTGAAACGCGAACTCGGCAAACTCCTCAACCGAGTTCGGCGCAAATTTCACGGCCGGGCTGACGACGGCGCCGATCTGCACCTCCTTCTCGTTGCGGACGGGAGCCACGAAGTGTCCGACGCCGGACTTGCAGACCGCGATCGTTTCCTCGCCGCGCTTCAGAAACGCCGGGTCGTAGTAGAGGGGGCAGGCCTTCCGCTCCTGGAGGAGCCGACAGTAGCGCGGGTAGTCCTCGACCGGCGTGAGGGGATGCGCGTCAAGGTCGAACACCTGGAGCTTGAGCCCGGTGGAGGCCTGGAACCGGTCCACCATCCGCGCGAACTCCGGGCTGCTGACCAGGACGCCGAGCTCGCCGTCCTGCGGTTCTGGCTCCATCATGCGGCCTTTAAAGGTATGGGTCGACCTTCAAGGCAACAACGTTGTAACGGCCGAAAACCTGTAACGCCCGGCCGGTCACGGCCCCAATTCGAGCTGAACTCAGGGCGCCCTGCCCCCATCAGCCCATTCTGGGCCAGGGTTTGACGCCGCCGCCGGTACACTGGGCACGGTGCTGTCCACCCGCCTCCTGACCAAGCGCTACGGCAGCCTGACGGCCGTGGAGGAGCTGGACCTGGAGGTGGGGGGCGGGGAGCTCTTCGGGTTCCTGGGACCCAACGGCGCCGGCAAGACGACCACCATCAAGATGCTGGTCGGCCTGCTCCGCCCGACCAGCGGCAGCGCCCGGGTTGCGGGCATCGACATCCGGGCCGAGCCGGAGAAAGCGAAGGCGCGCATCGGGTACGTTCCGGACGCGGCCACCCTCTACGACAAGCTCAGCGCCCGAGAGTTCCTGGAGTTTTCAGGTGATCTTTATCACGTCGAGCGACGCCTTCGCGACCGCCGGATCGACGCGCTCCTCAAGCTCTTCGACCTGCACGAGCGGGCGAATGACTTTCTTTCCGGCTACTCCCGAGGCATGCGCCAGAAAGTCTCGCTGGCGGCGGCGCTGCTCCACGATCCCCAGGTGCTCTTCCTCGATGAGCCTACTGTGGGCCTCGACCCGCAGAGCGCCCGGCAGATGAAAGACATCCTCCAGGACCTCTGCAAGGAGGGCAAGACCGTCTTCGTCTCCACCCACATCCTGGAGATCGCGGAGCGGATGTGCACCCGACTTGCCATCATCAACCGCGGCCGGTTGGTGGCCATGGGGAGTCTGCAGGAGCTGCGACACATGGTCGGACAGGACGGGCAATCGTTGGAGCAGATCTTCCTCGAGCTGACGGGGAGTCGCGAGGATGACGTCAGCGCCGTGTTGCGTGGCCTCGAAAGCTAACCCGATCGCTGGGGTCGCCGGCGGACTCGGAGTCGGGCTGCTGCTCTGGCGTGCTCAGCTGCAGATGTTCATCAACCAGACGGTCGGCAGCCGTAAGCCGGGGCGGATCGTGGGCTCGGTCGTCGGCGCGGCCGTCATCGTCCTGGCCTGGACATGGGAGGCGATCATCACCTGGGTCGGCGTCCAGGCGTCCCACCGGACATCGGTCTCGATCGATACGGTCCACCTCTTGAGCCTTGCCTTTCTCGGCTACACCGGCGTCCTGGTTTTCAGCAGCCTGGTGTTCAGCCTCAACGCCCTGCTCCTCAATCCGGACCTGGACCTGTTGCTCGCCGCGCCCCATCCGGTGGAGAGCGTGCTGGCCGGGCGGATGGTGGTCCAGGTGCTGAGGCTCCTCCTGCTGAGCCTGCTGTTCACGGGACCGGCATTGCTCGCCCTCGCGGTCGCCAATTCGAACCCTTTGATCCCGCTCGTTTTCGCCGCGCTGTACCTGCTCTACCCGGTGTTCGTCGTCGTCATCATCTCCGTGCTGAGCCTGCTCCTCGTCCGCTTCATTCCAGTCGGACGCGGACGCGAGATCCTGACGCTGTTCGGCGTCGCCATCGCCATCGGCATCAACCTGCTCAACTTCCTGATCAACCCGGCCTTACGCGATTCCGGTTTCAGCCGCCGGCCGGGGGTGCCGCCAGCATTGCCCGACGTTCCAGCGGCCAGTGCACCCTGGCTGCCGTCCGGCTGGGCGGGGCGAAGCGCGGCGGCGATTCTGCGGGGCGACTGGACCGTCGCCACCGAATGGGCGCTGCTGCTCCTGGCCATGTCGGCGGCGATCTTCGTCGTGGGAACGATCCTGAGCGGCCGCCTCTACCTCGCCGGCTGGATCCAGGCGGTGCCGCCGCGACGGCGGCAGTCGACCACTCGCCGGCTGGACGCCGCCCTGCCGCTGCTGAGCCCGGTGCTCGCGTCGATCGTCATCAAGGACTGGCGGATGCGCACCCGCGACCTGGCCCAGCTGGTCAGGTTCGTGATGCCGGTCGTCTTTATCTTCCTCATCTTCGGGCTACGGTTTTCCAGACTGCTCGACGCCGTCCGCGGACTCGGGGAGGGCCCGGCGGCCGCCATGCTGGCCCTGCTTCCTGCTTGGGTCCTGCTCCTCTCCTTGAGCATCTCGCTCGGACTGACGGCGGTCAGCCTGGAGGGAAAGAGCATCTGGGTTTATGCCGCCTCCCCGAACACCACCCTCCGCTTTCTGCAGGGCAAGTGCTGGTCGGTTGCGCTCCCGACGGCGTTCCTGGTGGCGGTGGTGGCGCTGGTAGCCGAGATCCTGATCCGGCCCGGGTGGCTATGGGCGGCCACGGCGATCCTGCTGGCGATCGCCCAGGCGGCGACCATCACCACCCTGATGGTCGCCATCGGCGCGGTCTTCGCTCGCTTCGACTGGACCGATGCCCGACGGATGATGCACCCGTTGGGCGTCTTCATCGGCATGGGATTGTTCTTCATCGTCACCGGCGCCAGCGCCCTGCTGCTCGGCATTTCGCTGGCGCTGGCTGGCGCGACCGGGTTCCCCACATTCACCACCTGGCTGGCCGCAATCACCATCTCAGTCGGTGGCGGCGTCGCGGCCGCGGCGCTCGGCCTGCTGATCGGCAACGAGCGCCTGCGCAGTCTAGAGCTCGGCTGACTCCTCGAGGACCGACACCGGTTCAGGCATCGTGACGACACCGATCCGATGATGATGGCGGCAGCGCGCCTGATAGGTCGCCGCACCGCCGATCACGACCAGGGGCTCATCCACGGATGCCGGGGCGCCGTCGACCAACCGCTGGGTGCGAGTCGCCTGACGCGAGCCGCAACCGGGATACTGACAGGACGCCTGGAGCTTGACCAGCCGGTCGGAGTAGGCGGCCAGCAGCGGCATCGGTCCGAAGGGTCGCGCCAGAAAGTCCAACTCGAGACCGGCGACGATGACGTGGCAGCCGCGATCAGCCAGCTCCTCCGCCAGGCCGACGATCTCCGGTCCGAAGAACTGCGCCTCGTCGATGCCGATGACGCGGGTGTCGTCCCGCAGCTGGTCGCGCAGCGCCGCGACGTCCGGAACGGCGATCGCCGGGAAGCGGACCTCACGGTGTGACGCCACCGCCTCGAGTGCGTAGCGGTCGTCGAGCGCGGGCTTGAACGCCTGGATCGTCGACCCCGCGTAGCGCGCCTGGTCGAGCCTGCGGATCAATTCCTGCGTCTTGCCGCTGAACATGCAACCCATGATCACGTCCAGGCTTCCGGAGGGTTCGTCGAACCACACCTCCTGGAAGTTGAGTGCCCGGGGCTCGGCGGTGTGATGGCGCCGGCAGACCGGGAGGAACCGTTCCGGCGTTCCGTTGACGGCGTGGAAGCGCTGCGTCCGGCTGGCCAGGTTGCGGCAACCGGGTTGCGCGCAGACGCCGTCGTCGAGCTTGAGGGCGAAATCGGCGGCGCACATCAACTCCGGCATCGGACCGGCGGGCTGGCCGGCGGCGTCGAGTTCCCAGCCGGCAACGACGACGTCGACGCGATGGATGGTGGCCAGCTCGTTGAGGACGTCCACCAACCGGTCGTCATACTGCTGCGCGTCGTCGATGGTGACGAGCTCGGCGGCCGGGTCGAGCTGGTCCAGCAATATGTTGGCGTCCGACGGTTGGGCGAGCCGTTGCATCCGGCGACCCTGCCGCTGGGCGCGCTCGGCTTCAGCCTCCAGCTTCTTGGTCTTGCCGGAGTGCGTCGGGCCCGAGAACACGCTCAGGCTGCCCAGGCGGCGGCGTTCACGATCCTCGCGGTAGCGCTCGTTGATCATGGTCTTACTGCCGATCCAGTCGGCTCAGTTGCGGCGGAACTCGACCTTCGCCTGCTCGATCAGGGTTGGGTCGGCGAGCAAGTCCGCGCCGGTCATGGCCAGGGCTTTCGCGGCGTCGGTCATTGCCTGGTAGCCACGCGGCGAGCCGGAGGCATCCAAAAAAGCCTGCGAGTGGCCCGGCACCTCGGCCGACGCAATCGCCACGGTGGGATGGAGGGCAGGGACGACCTGGCTGACGTTGCCCATGTCGGTCGAGCCGGCATTTTCCCAGGGCACACCCTCCACCGGGTCGAGCCCAAGCCGGCGAAGGTTCTCTTCGAACAGCCCGGCCAGCACGCCGTTGTTGCGGAGGTCGGCGTACGGCTCCTCCTCGAACGTCAGCTTCAGGCTGCAACCGGTGGCGAGGGCCGCCGCCTGAAAGACGTTCTTCACTTTCTGGACCAACTCTTCCATGTAGGCCTGGTCACGGGCGCGGACCAGAAACTCGCCGCTGGTCCGCTCCGGAATAATGTTGGGCGCCGTGCCGCCCTCCTTGAGGAACCCGTGGAGCCGCGCGCCCTCTTTGGTCTGCTGGCGCAGCAAGCTGATCCCGTTGTAGGCGAGCACGAACGCATCGAGCGCATTGATGCCCTTCTCCGGGTCACCGGACGCGTGCGCCGCGCGACCAATGAACTCGAAATGCATGTGGGTGACCGCCAGCGCCCAATGCAGCACCTGGGTACGGGTGTCGGGATGAAACATCATGGCGGCGTCGACTTCCTGGAAGATGCCGGCGCGGATCAGCCGGATCTTTCCACCGCCACCTTCCTCGGCCGGCGTGCCGATCACGAGCACTCGCCCAGGCGTACGGTCCAGCGCGTCGGCCAGCGCAATGCCGGCCCCGGCGGACGCGGTGGCAATCAGGTTGTGACCGCACCCGTGACCGAGACCCCGCAGCGCGTCGTACTCTGACAGGAAAGCGACCGTCGGGCCGGTGCCGTTCCGCCGGGTGGCGACGAAGGCGGTGGGGGTGTTGGCGACGCCGAGCTCGACGCTGAAACCGTGTTTCTTGAGCATCTCGGTCAGCCAGGCCACCGCCTGCCGCTCCTCGTAGGCGATCTCCGGATTGGCATGAATGTCCCGGCCGATCCGTTCGAGCTCCGGCCGCAGGGCATCGACCCGGGCGCTGATCGCGTCCTTGAGCTGGCCGGTGGATGCTTGGGCTACTGACACGCTGGCCAATAATTGTATGGCGATGGCAGAGCATGGGAGCCTCGACCAGGCCTCCGACGAAGACCTGGCCCGCCGGGTTCGGGAAATCATGGCCGAGATGGCGCCGCTGGAGGAGGCGTTGGGGCGGCTGCGCGCCCAGATCCAGCAGGTCGCCAGCGAGCAAAAGAAACGGGAGCGTTCGCAACATCTCAAGGCCCGAATGCAAGTGCGGACGACGGTGGCCCAGGGTCAAATGCCCACGCTGCAACAGGTGGCTGAGAGCTCCAACGACCTGGTCCCATCGGATAGCCTGCTCGCCGGCCTGCGATTCTTCCGCGATAGCGGGACGGAAGTCGGGCTGGGTTACGCGACGGCGCGCGAGCCGACCGTCTGGATGACGAACGGCAGCAACACGGCAGCAGTCAAATCCGTCGCGGAGATCCGCACACGCTACGTAGAAGGCTGGGATTTCGGTACAGCCGCGCATTCCGGGGTGCGCATCCACATCCCCAACAGCCGGACCGAGAAGGTCCTCCAGGCATCCGAAGTGTTTGTTCGTTTGAAAGATGGGGCTTAAGCCATCGGAGTCCACCCGCCAAGTCGTAGACCGGGTGGCGTTTGGGCGATCAAAAGAGCTCGATCGTTTCGGCGAGGTGGCCTTCGACTGGCGCGCGATTGGACCGGTGGACGCGAACGGTCGCGACGTAGTCGAGCGGGCCGCCCTCCAGTCGGACGCTTTGATCGTTGGTGGTGAGCTTGAGGCGCAGTTGGCGCCTGTCGTCAGTCTGTTCGAACTCCGTCGTCCCGTTCTCACCCGGGTAAACGTCGAAACTCAAGGGGTCCCAGGGCCGCTCGTTCGCATACTGCAGCTCGGGGCCCATTGGGAGGACGGCGCCGCCACGCACGAACAACGGGAGGGTTTCAAGCTCGGCCTCGTAGGTGATCCAACTCCCACCGGCGAAATGGCGGTCGGTCCAGAAGTCATACCAGGCACCGGCCGGGAGGTAGATCTCGCGCGATCCGCGCGGCACGAACATCGGGGCAACAAGCAGATCGGGCCCCAGGAGATATTCGTCGTCGATCGGCCAGGTCGTGCGGTCCGAGGGATGGTCGTAGACCAGCGGTCGCGCCAGCGGCACGCCCTCCGCGGCTTTGCGTGCGGCCCCATATAAGTAAGGTAGGAGCCGGTAACGGAGCTGGGCGTACTTCCGGAAGATCGTGAGCGCCGGTTCCCCATACGCCCAGGGCTCGCGTGGCGCGGTGTGCCCATGCGCGCGGGCGTGCGAGAACAGCAAGCCCATCTGTGACCAGCGGACGTAGAGCTCGGGGCTGGGCGGGTCGGTCAGGGTTGGGATGCCAAAGAAGCCGCCCATGTCGAAGCTGGCGAACGCCGCGCCGGACAGGATCCAGCTCAGTGCCCCGCGCAAGCTGGCCGCCATGTCCTCGAAAGTGCAGCCTGGATCACCGCCCCAGTGGACTGGATATCGCTGCGAGCCGGCGTAGCCGGAGCGTCCCCAGATCAGGCCGTAGCCGTGGACTTCTTTGGTGGCCTCGAACACCGCGCGCTGGTACAGCAGCGGATACAGATTGTGCAGCTGCTCGGCCGGAGTGCCGTCATGGGGCACGGCGTCGTTTGGCATGTCCTCGGCAAAGTCGGTCTTGATCACGGCGACGCCCATCTCCAGCAGCCGCCGGTTCTTCGCCTTGAACCACTCAACCGCGTCGGGGTTCGTGAAATCGATGGCGGCGCTCGGCTTGGCGAAGCCATGGACGAGGGCCAAGCCCCCACCCTGCCCTCCCCCGGAGGGAGAGGGGAATTGCGCCTGCGATCCCTCGGAGGGAGAGGGGAATTGCGCCTGCGATCCCTCGGAGGAGGAGGGGGAAATCGACTTGCTCTTCAGCAGGAAGCCACGACGCTGGCCTTCGGCGCACATCTCGGAGTCGAGCGGCACATATGGGCTTTCCCACAGCGACAGCCTGAAGCCGAGGGCTTTGAGCTCCTCGATCATGCCTTTGGGATCGGGAAATGCCGACTCGTCCCATTCGAGGTCGCCATGGTGCCCCTCGTGGTAGCGCATCCAATAGGGATCGACGTGAATCACGTCGCAGGGGACGCGCTCCTCGCGCATCCGGCGAGCGACCTGCATGACTTCGTCGCGGTTGCGATAACCCCAGCGGCTGATCCAGAAGCCGAAGGACCAATCCGGAGGTACCGTCGGGGCGCCGGTCAATCGATGGTAGGCCTGGATCATCGGCGCGATGCCGTCCCCCAGGATCAAGTAAGCGCGCAGGTGGTCGGCACGGGCGGTCGCCTGCCAGGCCGCGACCGACGCCTGGCCGAGGTCGTAGTAGATCGGCGCCGTCATGTCGAAGAAGACCGCGTACCCTTCCGAACTCAAGATCAGGGGCACGTTCTTGTAGGCCCGGTCGCTGCGGACGCCGAATGCGTCGACGGTCCACGATGCGAAGGCCTGGCCGCGCCGGTCGAGCGCACCGAAGTGCTCGCCCAGGCCGAAGAGCGCCTCGGCGGGCTTGAGCCGCGCCGTCAGCCAGCGGAGGCCGCGGGCATGGCCCGTTGGGAAATGGTGATATCCGCCACGAATGTCGCGGTCGTTGGGCTCCTCGACGAACCGCTCGGTGTACGAAGCGTCCCTCAGCGCCAGGCGGTATTGGTCCCGACCGATGTCGAGCGAGGCGGCGCCAGTCGACAAGGACCACCCGGACGTGGTTTCTTTGAGCTCCCAATCCATGCGGGTCGGGGCCTGCGGGACAAGCAGCCGAGACGGGCGCGCCGCGCCGGCGCCGATGTGCACTCGGATGATGTTGGGGGCAACCGGCCTGAGCTCGATCGCAACCCGCGCGCCGCGATCATCCTCGGCGGCGAGTTCCAGGCGATCACCGCGTCGCGTCGCCGTGCGAACCTGCCGGACGGCACGAGGATCGCGGGGAAGGAAATCGGAGGCTGGACGGGCGGGACGGGCGGCTACCAGCCGCGCTGGATCCACTCGTCCAGGTGAGGCCGCTCGCGACCGATCGTGGTGGGCTTGCCGTGGCCGGGGAGCACCTGGATCTCGTCAGGAAGCGTAAAGAGCTTGGCGCGGATGCTCTCGATGATGGTCGGAAAGCTCGCGTAGGGATTTGCCGTGTTTCCGGGACCTCCGGGAAACAGGGTGTCGCCCGAAAACAGCTGCTCACCAACGAGGAGGCAGATGCTGCCGGGCGTGTGACCGGGCGTATGCATGGCAACTAATTCGTACTCGCCGAAGCGGAAGCGCTCCCCATCCTTGACCCGATAGTCGGCGGGCATCGGCATCATCGACTCGTCCGCCTCGTGGCAACTGAAGCGGGCGTGGGTTTGGTCACGCACCTGTTTCAGGGCCTGCACATGGTCGGCGTGGCCGTGGGTCGTCAGGATGTGGCTGACCCGCAGGCCCTCGAGCTCCTTGATGATGCGCGGCGCGTCGTTGGCCGCGTCGATCAACAGCGCCTCCTTGCTCCCCAGATCGGTGAGCAAATAGACGTTGTTGTCGTAGGGGCCAACCGCGAAGCTCGTGAGCTTGTACACGGCTTTGAGTGTAATGGCCCCCACCCTACCCTCCCCCGCAAGCGGGGGAGGGAAATTTCCGACAATGAGCACGATGGCCAAGGAGCGGCGAATCGGCATGCACATCCACACCGGCCGGGGGCTGGACAAGGCCGTCGAGACGATCAAGGCGCTCCAACTCGGGACCGTCCAAATTTTCACCGGCAACCCGAGCGCCTGGCGGTCGGCACCGGTTGACGCTCAGGCCACGGCGTCCTTCAAGCGTTCGCTGGAAGAACTCGAGGTCCGACCGGCAATGTCACACGCCATGTACCTGATCAATCTCGCCAGTCCCAACCCCACGTTCCAGAAGAAATCGCGGGAGGCGCTCATTGCGGAACTGGAGCGCGCCGAGGTGTACGGCTGCGATTACGTGGTGACGCATGTTGGGAGCCACATGGGCGAGGGTGCCCAAGCGGGAATCGATCGCGTCGTGGCAACCCTCGACCAGGTGCTGAGCCGTGCCGGCGGCTCGACCATGTGCCTGCTCGAAACCTCGGCCGGCGGCGGCGCTTATGTGGGGGCGAGCTTCGAGGACCTCGCCCAGATTCTTGGCCGGTTGCCGCAACATGCGGCACGGCTAGGGATCACGTTGGATACCGCCCATGCCTATGCGTCCGGCCACGACGTCGCCGGCGCGCAGGGGATGCGCTCCACGCTCGATCAACTCACCGCCATCATTTCCGCTGAGCGGATCCGCGCCTGCCATTGCAACGACACCACGGTCACCCTCGGCGGCAAGGCCGACCGGCACGTCAACATCGGCGAGGGCAACGTCGGGATCGAAGGCTTCCGGGCGTTGCTCAACTACGAGCCGCTGGCCCACTGCGCCTTCGTCCTCGAGACGCCCGGAGAAGAGATGCTCGAAGGGCGCGAGAATCTCGATAGGCTGCGCTCGCTGCTGTGAGCGAACCAATCGAGGCGGTGCTCTTCGACTACGGGCACACGCTGATCTATTTCGATGAGCGACCACACGCCACCCTGATCGATGCCTATGAGAAGGTCAACCGTTTGCTGGCCAGCACGCTGGAGCGCGATATACCCGCCGCGGAGGTGCTGATCGAGCAAGTGTCGCGAAGGGTCGACGATGCGATCCAGCGCGACTACGCGGCCGGCCGGCCCGAGGAGGTCGAGATCGCGGCCATTTACGACGCGGCATTGCGAGGCCTGGGCCTGGAGCTGGATCCCGGGCTGATCGAACGGGTCATGGAGCTGGAGCAGGAGGGCTGGCTGCAGAGCGTCCACGCCGGTCCCGATGTCATCCCGACGCTGGACGCGCTTCGCGCTCGCGGGCTGCGCCTTGGGATCGTCTCCAATGCCGCCTATCTGCCTCGCTTGATGAAGCAGCAGCTGGTGGCGCTCGGTCTGGCGGACTACTTCGAGGCGATGACCTTCTCCTCCGAGATTGGCGTCCGCAAACCGCACCCTGCCATCTATGCCGACGCGTTGACCAAGCTCGGCGCCGACCCCTCCCGGACGCTCTTCGTCGGCGACCGGGTGAAGGAAGACGTGCAAGGCCCGAAGGCCCTGGGGATGCGGGCGGTGCTGACCCGCGAGTGGCGCCAGGAGGACGACCCCGGAATCGCGGATTTCGTCATCCAGCGGCTCGGTGAGCTACCGGCGATCGTGGGCCGTCTGCTGCCCGGGCCGCGGGTCGCCGATACCTATAATGAGGTGACGTCGCGCGAGTAGGTCTTCGCGGATGGGTTCTGGAGGTAGGGGCGGTGGACTTCCGCGAGTATCTGAAGCGCAAGTGTCGCGAGCAGAACATCTCCCTGCACCGGCTCGCCGTCCGCTGCGACCTGAACCAGATCTACTTCTACCAGGCCGTCAACAAGAACAAGGAAAACCCGCCGCCGTGGGTCCTCCGGCGGGCGGCGCCCCACCTGGGCGTCACCTACGTCGAGCTGATGATCGCCGCCGGACACCTAACGGAGGACGACCTGCGGGAATACGGCAGCCAGCCGCCGAGGGCGGCCGAAAAAGAGCGGGAGCGGGAGCGAGAGAAGGAGCGGGTCGGGGTCTGACCCGCTGAGGCTAGGCGGAGGTGGTACCGCCGCCGGCCACGAAGCTCGAGAAGTGATAGGTCACCGTCCAGGTGAATTGCGACGTGGTCATGTCGATCTTCATCTGATGCATGTAGCGGTCGCTGGCTGAGATCCAGACCTCGACCTGGATGCCGGCGTTGGTCAGCACGGCTTCGTCCGCCGCCGTCACCCCGCTCTGCGGGTCGGACTTGAGCTGCTCGACGTACTTGCCCGGGTCGACGGTCAGGGAGAAGTGGTGCATGTCGATGTTGTCCATCGTGATGTCGCCCAGGTCGTCGGAGGCGCGGAAGGCGTGCGCGAACTCGAGGTTCGCGATCGGGTCCATGCCGGGCGCAATCTGGCCCTTGGAGTTGCCGGTGACGTCCTTCCAGGCTGAGCCCGCCGGCAGCTGGAGATACTCGCGGCCGCCCTCGATCTTCTCGTTCATGGCGACCATGGCAGTCTGGCCGTTCGCGGCGGGGACCTGCAGCTGGAGGCTGAGGGTTTCTTTGTGCGGATAGGTGAGGTCGCCGGAGCCGGTCACCTTGACGCCGGCGACGCTGTTGAGGACCAGGGTGCCGTTCAGCGACAGGTGAACGCTCTTCAGGCTCTGCATGGCGTCGCCGCTCTTGCTGATGATCGGTCCAGGATCCAGCGGCGGCGCGGCCGGCTGCGGCATCATCGAATTCAAGACGCCGCCCTTCCAGATCAGAAGGATGGATGCGACCGCGACCACCAGCGTGATGAGACGGCCCATCGACGTCTCAACGAGGTGTGTCAGCCTTCCTTGCTAGAGAAAGCGCGGCCCGCCGGAAGGAGGGGTTGTCGTTGGATCCGAAGAGGGGGACGAGAATCAGGGACGCCGGCGGGCCTAGCCAGCGACGGGATCATAACAACGCGTTGCCGCCGTGACACGCCATATACCTTCTTGTTACGCCGCTGTTACAGGCGGAGTTAGCCGCCTAACATAGACGGGTGCAGCGGGTCGTGATGCACGTGGATCTGGACGCGTTTTACGCGTCGGTCGAGCAACTGCGCCGCCCGGAGCTGCGTGGCAAACCCGTGATCGTGGGCGGCGCCGGCGTCCCCGCCGAGCGGGGGGTGGTCGCCGCGGCATCCTACGAAGCCCGGCCGTTCGGCGTGCGGTCGGCTATGCCGCTCAGCCGCGCGCGACGCCTCTGCCCGAACGGAATCTTCGTCCCCTGCGACTTCCACGCCTACCGTGAAGCCTCGAAGTCGGTCTTCGCCATCCTGGATGGCTACTCGCCGGTCATCGAGCCGATCGCGCTGGATGAGGCGTATCTGGACCTGACCGGCGAGGACGCGTTGATGGGGCCGCCGGATACCGTCGCGCTTCGCCTGCGCGACGAGGTCAAGGCGAGCTGCGGCCTCGACCTCAGCATCGGCGTAGCCAGCTGCAAGCTGGTCGCCAAGGTCGCCTCGGAGCTTCGCAAGCCGCGCGGCCTGGTCGTGGTCCGAGCCGGCGAAGAGGCGGCTTTCCTCGCCCCGTTGCCACTCAGCAGACTGCCGGGCTGTGGGCCGGCCACGGCGGTGCGGCTGGAACGGGTCGGCGTTCGGACGGTGGGGGAACTGGCCGCGCTACCGGACCCCCTGCTGGGCGAGCTCTTCGGCCAGTACGGCCGCCAGCTCGGCGCCCATGCGCGGGGGATCGATCCCAGCCCGGTGATGCCGCCCGGTGATCCCAAGAGCATCTCGCGCGAGGTCACCTTCGACCGCGATGTAACCGACACGAGCAAAGTCCGGGAAACCGCCCTGGCTCTGTTGCAGGACGTGGGCCAGAGCCTCCGGGCGCACGGGCTGTCGGCGCGCACCGTCGTGCTGAAGATCCGCTACCAACCCTTCGACACCCTGTCCCGGCAGGCGACCCTGCCCTATCCAACCGACCGCGACGACCAGCTCGCCGGTGCCTTGCGCCAGCTGCTGCAGACGCAGCTCGACCCGGCGCGCCCGATCCGGTTGATCGGGGCGGGCGTCAGCAACCTCGAGCCGGGCGCCACCCAACTGAGCCTGCTCGAAAACCGCTCGTCCCGGCTGGCCATGCTGGATGAGCAGCTCGATGAGCTGCGCGGACGCTACGGCGATCACGTCATCGCCCGCGGGCCGGCGGCCCGGCCGCATCAGAAGGACATCCGCCGCGACGACCTGGACGCGCTGCGGTGAAAGCGAAAAAGCTCACCCACGTCGGTCCGGCCGGCGAAGCCAGAATGGTCGATATCTCCGACAAGCCCGTGACGGTCCGCGAGGCGCGGGCGCGCGGCGCGGTGAGGATGAGCGCGGAAGCGCTCGACGCGATCGTGGCCGGAAACCTGCCAAAGGGTGAGGTGGTCACCACCGCGCGGATCGCGGGCATCCAGGCCGCCAAGCGCACCAGCGAGCTCATCCCAATGTGTCATCCGCTGCTCTTGACACTGGTCGATGTGGATTGCCTGCCCGACCCGCGCCTGCCCGGGATCCGCATCGAGTCGCGGGTGCGCTGCGAGGGGAAGACGGGCGCAGAAATGGAGGCGCTCACCGCGGTCGCGGTGGCAGCCTTGACCGTGGTCGACATGGCAAAGAGCGCCGACCACTGGATGACGATCGAAGGTATCGAGCTCGTCGAGAAGCGGGGTGGGAAAAGCGGTGAGCTGCGCCGGCCGGGCTAGCTGTCGTTCCCACCAAGGTCGTTGACGGATGGCTGTTGCAGTGGCGCAGCCGGCTGAGGCCG
>DATBYO010000021.1:0-10520 GCA_036513655.1 Candidatus Dormiibacterota bacterium
CTGCAGGCAGCGGCCCAGCGCAGCGGCGACCGGGAGGTCGAGAGCCGGGTCGAGTCGGCTGTGAACGAGATCGACCGCGCCATTCGGGACCTTCGCAACTACATCTTTGGCTTGCGACCGGGTCTCCTGGCGGACCGCCAGTTGCGCCAGGCCCTCGATGACCTAATTGCGGACTTCGCGGAAAAGAGCGGGGTTACGACGGTCCCGGACATCGACGACGGGCTCGCGGCCGAGTTAGCGCCGCGCTCGGCGGACCTGGTGCAGCTGACCCGCGAGGCGCTCTCGAACGTGAGCCGGCATGCCCAGGCCGCGACCTGCCGGGTCAGCCTGTTTCGCGAGGATGGACGGGGAGTGCTGCAGATCGAAGATGACGGCCAGGGTTTCGATACCGCAGCGACCCAAACCGGTCAGGGAATGCGCAACCTTCGGGAGCGCGTCACGACGATGGGCGGCGAGTTGGTGGTGGAGAGCGTGACCGGCGAAGGGACCACGATCAAGATCGCTCTCCCGCTCTGATTGGAAGCGTCCCGCGCCGGCTAGGACCTTCAGCCCTCGGCGCCACCCGCTACCGGTGACAGGATGGCAGGAGTGATCGCGATCCTACGGCGGGAACCGTCGGCGTGGTTGACTGCGGCCGCCCTCATTGGGCTGCTGGCTGGTGTGGCCTGCTGGCTCGGGAGCGTGGGCGCAGCGGCTGACCTCGCCTGGGGACTGACCGCGGCGATCGCCATCCCGCCGATGATCCTGGCGCTCGTTGCCGACGCCAGGCAACGCAAAGTCGGACTCGACCTCATCGCGCTGCTTGCTCTGGCTGGCGCGCTCATTTATCACCAGTTCCTCGCTGGAGCGCTGATCGCGCTCATGGTCTCGACCGGCCAGGCGCTCGAGGCATTCGCAGGCTCGCGGGCGCGAGCCGAACTGACCGCCCTGCTCGCGCGAGCGCCGCGGATCGCCTACCGGCACGGCGACGGGACGATCGAGACGATTCCGATCGATTCCGTTTCCATCGGTGACCGGCTGCTGGTTCCGGCCGGCGCGGTGCTCCCGGTCGACGGTATCCTGGGCACGCCGGCCCTGCTCGATGAATCGGCCCTGACCGGCGAATCGATCCCGGTCGAGCGGCGCGCCGGGAGCAACGTGCGGAGCGGATCGGTCAACGCCGGTTCTCCCTTTGACCTCATCGCATCCGCTCCTGCTGCGAAGAGCACCTACGCCGGCATCGTCCGGCTCGTCCAGACCGCTGGGGCTGAGAAGGCCCCCTTCGTCCGATTGGCCGACCGGTACAGCGCAATCTTTCTGCCGCTCACGCTCCTGGTCGCGGGCATCGCCTGGGTGATCTCGGGTGATCCGGTGCGCGCCGTGGCGGTGCTGGTGGTGGCAACCCCCTGTCCCTTGATCCTCGCCGCCCCGGTCGCGATCGTCGCCGGCATCTCACGCTCGGCGCAGCGCGGCGTCATCGTCAAGGGGGGCGGCGCCCTGGAGACGCTGGCACGCGCCCAGATCGTCCTCCTCGACAAGACCGGAACCCTCACCGAAGGCACGCCGATGCTCAGCGAAGTCATCCCCCTGGCCGGCGCGCCGGCCGGCGAGCTTCTCCGACTGGCGGCGTCTCTGGACCAGGCCTCCTCGCATGTCCTGGCCGCGGCGATCGTTCGAGCCGCCCAGGATCGCGGCCTGCCCGTCAGCGAACCCAGCGACGCCCACGAGGAACCGGGGCTGGGCATTCGCGGTCGAGTCGAGGGGCGGCTCGTCGCCCTGGGGCGGGAAAGCTGGGTCGCCCCGGGCGCGCCGGTTCCCACTGACGCCGAGGAGACTTCCCACGCCGGGACCACGAGTGTCTACATCGCAATCGACGGCCAGCTGTGCGGTGTGCTGCGCCTGGCCGATCGGGTCCGGGCGGACGCCGCCGCGACGGTGGCGTCGCTACGCCGGGCCGGGGTTCGTGAGATCGTCATGCTCACCGGCGACGGCCCGGCGGTGGCGGCTCGGATTGGAAACGAGCTCGCCCTCGACGGCATTCTGGCCCGCCAATCGCCCGCTCAGAAGATCGACGCCGTCCGCGCTTACCGCCGCAAGGGCACCGTGATCATGGTGGGAGATGGGATCAATGACGCTCCCGCGCTTGCGGCCGCCGACGTCGGGGTGGCGATGGGCGCGCGGGGAGCAACCGCGTCTTCAGAAGCGGCCGATGTCGTCTTGCTCGTGGACCGGCTGGATCGGCTGGCGACCGCGATGCGGATCGCGCGGCGATCCCGGTACATCGCGATCCAGAGCGTGGTCGTCGGTATGGCGCTCTCTCTCGGCGCGATGGTTACTGCCAGCGTGGGGCTGCTGCCACCGGCCGCGGGCGCCCTCCTTCAGGAGGCCATCGACGTTGGAGTCATCCTCAACGCGCTTCGCGCACTTCGGGTTCCGGATGATCCGCAAATCGCGAGCCGTCCCGAGATAACCGGGCCCTATGGCCCTATGGCGCCACAACTCGCGGGGCTAACGTCATCCTAGGTCCCCTCTGGGATTTATCTGAAGTCCTGGTTTGCAGGGCGACCACAACCGAATAAGGAGAAAAATCATGAAGGCGCTTGTTTATCACGGACCCGGAAAGCGGAGCTGGGATACGGTCCCCGAGCCGCTCATCGAGCGTGCGACCGACGCGATCGTCAGGATCGATACGACGACCATCTGCGGCACCGACCTGCACATCCTTAAAGGCGACGTGCCGGAGACAAAGCCCGGCACGATCCTCGGGCATGAAGCGGTCGGGACGGTGGTCGAGGTCGGTTCGGCCGTCAACACCGTAATCACGGGTGACCGCGTCCTGCTCTCTTGCGTCAGCTCCTGCGGCCGCTGTGCCTATTGCAAGCAGGGACGCTACGGCGCCTGCACCGGCGGCGGCGGCTGGATCTTCGGCCATACGATCAACGGCCTCCAGGCCGAGTACGCGCGAGTGCCGTTCGCCGACACATCCGTTTACAAGATCCCGAGTGGGTTAACCGACGAGCAGGTACTCCTCCTCTCGGATATCCTCCCGACGGCCTTCGAGGTCGGGGTGCTCAACGGGAAAGTGGCCCCCGGGGACACGATTGCCGTGGTCGGCGCGGGCCCGATCGGACTTGCCGCCATCCTCACCGCCCGGCTCTTCTCGCCCGGCAAGATCATTGCCATCGATCTGGCAGACGCTCGCCTGGCGCGCGCGAAGACCTTCGGGGCCGATGTGACCATCAACAATGGCGCGAAGGACGCCGTCGCGGCTGTCATGGCGCTGACCGATGGCCTGGGCGTCGACGTCGCGATCGAGGCGGTCGGTGTGCCGGCCACCTTTGAGCTCTGCGCCGAGCTGGTCCGGCCCGGCGGCCACGTGGCCAACGTGGGCGTGCACGGGCATCCGGCAACGCTTCACCTGGAGAAGCTGTGGAGCCGGGACGTCACCATCACGACCGGACTCGTCGACACTTACTCGATCCCGCGGCTACTCAGCCTGATCCAGGGTGGCCGGCTCGACCCGACCGTGTTCGTGACGCATCGCTTCGCCATGGACGGCGTCATGGACGCGTACGACGCCTTCGCCGACGCCGGCCGGACGGGCGCCCTCAAGGTCGTCCTGAACCGCGGGGCGGTACCCCAGACCCAGGTCGCGAGGGAGCTGGTCGGCGCAGGGATCGCCTAAAGAGTTCGTAACCGGGAAAAGGGCGGCGCCGCGCGCCGCCCTTTATCGCGCGACCCGAACCGGCAGGACCAACCGTCCTAATCCGGACGGGACCTCCGCCCCTACGAGTTTGGCCGCAGATCGCGCAGGCTGAGGGTGATGATCACAGCCCTACGACCGCATCCCGTCGAGACGCCTGCACCCATCGGGGACGGGTTGCGGACGAGCTGGGTGGCCGAATATCGGAGCGAGGTCCCGACCGCCGACCGCTGGGCGCAGGGGATCGCCCAAGGGCCCCACTCGTTGGAGACGCAGGAGCGCGTCTGTCGAATGGCTGAGCAACTGGCGAACCAGGGTGTCGGCCGCGAGGACCTCTTCACGAGGCTGGAGGTCGCCGATCGGTCGGTCGCCAGCGGGGCGGGCCCGGAGGCGGCCGCGACGGCCGGCTACTGGACGATCGCGCCGCTGGTCCGGCTCGCCGGCGGGCCGATCGTGATCGGCGATAGCGATCAGCCCGATCTCCGCGCTTTTGGCTTCGACCCCATACCCTTCGACGGCCACGACCCGGCGGCCTACGCCTGGGCCTTGTTCGAGCTCACGATGCGGGCTCGAGCTGAGGGCGACCGGCCGTTTGGACCCTGCACCTGCCATCCGCGTTGGGCGCCGGCGTCGATCGGCCTCGCCCGCCTCTAAAGGCGGCCCCGGGACCAGGGTCCCCGACCAGCCAACACCAGGTCACCACCAAGTCGGGACTATCGGTCCTGAGCGGTCGAGCGGAACTCGATCAGGATGGAATCAAGCCCATGGGGCAACGTCTAAGAAACAAATTTCGTGGAGGTGTTCGACATGACGACGACAATGCGGCGGCGAGTAGTCGTACTCCAGGTCGGCCTCATCGGCATCCTGGTTTTCTGCGCGGGATTCCTCTTCTGGGGAAATTCTTTCATCCACAACCAGATTTCGACCGAATTGACGGCGCAACAGATCTACTTCCCGGCGGCTGACAACAAGGCGATCGCGTCCCTCCCAGGCGCTGACGCGGCGGCCATGAGTGTGTACGGCGGCCAGCAGCTGACGACGGGCGCCCAGGCGCAGGTGTACGCGAATAGCTTCATCGGCGTCCATCTGAGTGAGGTGGCCGGTGGACTGACCTACTCGCAGATGAGCGCAAAGGCGCAGGCGAACCCGACAGATCAGAAGATCGCTGGCCAGGTTGCCACACTCTTCAAGGGCGAGACGCTTCGCGGCCTGCTGCTGAACGCGTATGGCTGGTGGACGATCGGAACATACGCGATGTACGCGGCAATCGGCTTGGCGTTAGCGGCGTTCGCGGTCTTCGTGGCGCTCGCGTTCGAGATCTTCCTGGCGATCCGCGAGCCGCGGAAGGTCAAGGTGCCCGTCCTGACGACGAAGCTGGAGCGTCTGACAGCCTAATCGCGATGGCTTCTCATCGACGTATAAGGGGCGAGTCCGCGACTCGCCCCTTTTTGCGGCAGTACATACCAAAGACGCGATCGACTCACTTTGAGGTAATCAAAATGGCAACCGCGATCCGCAGTCCCGCTCCCAGCACGCGACCAGCGACGACGTCCGGCCGCCTCCCCAAACTCGGCCGTCTCGCCGTAGTTCTCGAGATTTTCCTTGGCATCGGGGCTCTGTTTGGCGGAATCCAGTTCATCCTGGCTCCGGACGGCCATCTACTCGGGGTGCCGCTGCGCATGTTGGCTGGAACGCCATTCCACTCCTTCCTGGTGCCAGGGCTCTTACTCTTCACGTTTGTCGGCGTTGGCCCAATGGTGGCGGCCGCGATCACGGCCCGCCGAGGAGCGATCGGCCCTCTCGCCGCCCTGGCGGTCGGACTGACGCTGATGGGCTGGATCACCGTCGAGATGGTGATCTTCGCCGGCCTCACGAGCCTGTTCTGGGCCTTCTACCTGGTTCTTGGGACGGCGATCGCGGCGGTTGGGCTGGCGTGGAAGGCAGCGCGTTATGGAGCGGGGGCCAGGTCCGTGTAGTCGTTCACGATGACCTGGTGGCTAATGTTCGCGGCGGTAGCAAGGCCCCAGCTCTTCGAATACGGCGTACTCGACTGGGAGAGCACCTTGCCGGACGCGTCCCTGGTGATGAAGGTACTCGTCCCCTGCAAGGTGACCCCGACCAGCCGCGACGCCTGGCTGCTGAACTTGGGGAGGAACAGGTTGAGCCCGACCTTGTCGAAGGTATACGTCTTCTGGATGATCGTTCCGGCGGCGATGTCCTGGTTGACGACGTCGGTGAATTCCTTGAGCCCGTCGTCGATGGCCCCGGTTCCTGCCAGCGTTAAGTCGTGGGCACGACGCGCTTCGGATTCGATGATGAGATCGAGCACGACGTCCTGCGCCATCCTGGCCGCGTTCCCCGTCGTGGACTTGTCGAAGGCGACCACGTTCGGCGCGACGCTCACCGTGGGAATCGTCGGCAGGATCCACACCGGCGCCGAGGCGGAGGCGGGTCCCGAATTGCTCGGCGGCGGCAGGGCGGCGCCTGCCGAGCTGGAAACCCAGCCACCGATGGCGGGCCCGGCACCGACGGCGAGCGCGAGCGTTGGCGTCGACCCATCGGCGAGCCCGGCGGCCGGCTCCGGGCTGTGTGTGGAAAGATCGGCAGCCACCGGAAGGGTCCCTGCAAATATCAGAGCGACCGCGAGCGCGACCGGTAGCCGCCAGCTCAGGCGACGTCTGCCGGCCCTCTCCCTGCTCCGTTTTTCGAGCGGAGCCAAAAAGCGCGCCAGCGCAAAGCGCAGGGCGCAGGCGATCACCAGGCTTCCGAGGATCGCCGTCTTCGTCCAGAACTCCAGCGTGGTTGGGGCGAGCAGCAGCACCGACAGGATGGCCACGACGATGCCGAACGCGATCCTCGCCACCGGGCCGTCGGGCACGGTCCGTGGGTCAGGGATCATGAAGAGCCCGAAGACCAGGAGTTCGGGCGACGTGACCAGGATCTGCCAGAGGTCCCATCCGCACATCGGGGCCACGTGCCAGCTGGCGACCATGCAATGGTCGGGGACGGCAGCCAACGCCAGGGCCGTAAAGGCCGCAAACCCAGCCATAAAAGCCAACTCGAGTCCGAGCAATCGAAGCTCCCACGCGATCAACAGTCCGCCGACGATCAGAACCCCGTAGGTCACGAACAGCCACGGCCCCACCGGGATCCACCACAGATCCTGCGGCTCCGTCAAACGCGGGCCGAGCACGGCGAAGGCGAGCACCAGCCCGAGGTTCGAGGGGTTGAAGATGTGGCGTCCACGCCAGCGGATCAGGTACTTCGATGCCATCGAGATGGCGACCACGCCGACAAAGATCCAGATGCCGTGCAGGCTCCACCACTGGCCATGAAGGGTGCCGGGCGTCCGCAGGATGAAGGCGGCGCTGTTGCCGGTCAGCAATCCGCTGGCCGGCCACATGATCGCCTTGTCCTTGAAGACGGCGACGACGAATTCGATCAGGGCGCCCGTCGCGAGACAGATGAGAATCTGCGCCACCGAGAGCCGGAAGCCGAGCACGGTCTGGCCGAGTACCTGGAGGGTGATCAGCACCGCAGCCACGTGCATCCGCGGATCGCGGATGCTGGGTAGGATGACCGCGTACTCGCGGCCGAAAATCCGAACCGACCGGCGCTTTCGGCCACTCGCCGGAACGCTCATCGCTCCGGAGGGTCCCGGATCACCGCTGGCCACCCCTCTGTAACGGTTGGAGCGGTCCGCCCGTTACAGAATCACCCCCTTGTTAGCATTTCGTTCGCTGTTGCAGGCATGTTACCGGGCACGGGCCGGGTTGATCGGAGCGGTAGTGGTTGCCGCCCTCTCGGCGTGTGATCTTCCCTTTGCTCTCGGCCAGCCAACGACCCGCAGCCTCGAGAACGGCGCTGCCGGCACCCTCGTCGCGGCCGGCAGCCTCGAGATCACCGGGTCGTATGGCGACGGAACCGACCGTTGGACGATCGACCTGCAGTTGCGCCGGCCGAACTCCGAGCACGTGACGGTCACGACGTCCAGCGTGAAGCTCGAGGCGATCATCCTGGGCAACGACGCCTACTTTCGCGGCCAGCAGTTCCTGTCGGCGCACATGGGTACCGATCTTGTGTCCCGAAGCTTTGTCCAGGCGGCGGGGAATGGTTGGTGGAAGGGCTCGGCGGGCCACGTCCCACAACTGACCGACCTGACCGATGGAAACGTCTTCCGGTCGACATTCCTCGGGCAAGCGGTCACGCAGCGGACCGACCACGTATCGGTGGATGGGGTCGATGCCGTCGACCTGTCCGGCCCGAGAGCGGAGGTGTTCATCGCGGCTCAGGCCCCCTACCGGCTGCTTCGGGTCCTTCTGAAACAAAAGGTTGTCGTCGACGGCATTCGCGACGCCGACCTTCGGTTCACCAATTACGACAGCGACTTCCACATATCGGCGCCGGGTGACGTGATCGATTTCTCGAACCTCACCACGCTGCCCCCCATCTATACGGTCGTCTCGGTCGACACCTCCAAATGCGGCTCGCCGTGCACGGTCTCGGCCCTGCTGAAGAACCTGGGCGGCATAACCGGCGCCCAGGCGCCATCGACCATCAAGTTCACCATGACGGACACCGCCTCTCGACAGGTGGTCGGAAGTTGCCAGCAGCAAGTCGCGCCGGATGTGCCCTACAACGCAACGACCACGGTAGGCTGCACGATGGATAATGTGGCTGCGGTGAACTCAAACGCGGCCACCGTCACGGCGACGGCCGACAACCCGGGACGCGGCTAGCGCCGCCCTCGCGCCGTCCGCCTGCGGCGTTGCGGCGTGTCAATGTGCGGCAGGTAGGAACGATCGCCGATCCATTCCGCCGGGATGATCACCAGCGCACGGGCGAGGCCGTTGATCGGCGAGGCGTACGTGGATCGAAGCCGCGCGAATGCGGTCCAGGCCTCGTCGGCGGGTTTGCAATGATAGCCCGCCTTCTGCAATCGCTCCCACGCCTGGTCGAATTCGAAGCGCTCGATGACAGGTGTGTCGTCTCGTGGCGTCCAGCGGCGGAAGTACCATGACAGGTCCTCGACCAGGTGGTTGCCGACGCGGTACATCAGCTTCGCAGGGCCTTCCGACTTCTCGTCGACCGCGCTCATCACAAGGACGGCCGCGTCCATCACGGCCCCGAACGAGTTGAGCCACGCCTCGTTGTCGTGACTCGATCGAAAGAACACCAGCATCGGGTATGCCAGGTGGCTCTCGAGTACGGCCGCCGCCCACTGCCGCCAATCGTCAAATGTGTTGATCAGCTCATCCCGCATCCCGTGAGCAGCGGCTGTCTCCAGCATCTGCACTCCGGATGGGGGCGCGCCGGCAAACGCATCCAGCGTCACGACCAACTCCTCGCGTCTTTGAAAGGACTCATAGAGCGAAAAGAGGAGCGTGATCGCGAGCGCCGCCAGGATGACGCCGGTCGCGCTCTCTGCGATCGTCGCCAAGCGGGCCGGTACTCCCTCGGGTACGAAGTCGCCGTAGCTGAGGGGCACGAGCGTCGTGGCCGAAAAATAGACCGAAGTTCCGAAAGAATCGGGCACTGGATGGATCTCGTCACGCACGCCGTCCATGATCAACCCATACCCCACAACCAGCGCCAGTCCCCAGGCGGTGAAGATGGTGAGCACCGCGACCGGGCCGTAGGCCGCCAGCCACCGCTCGCGGCGGGGGATCGACTCCATCCGGTTGCCCACCCATCGCCACAGCCACCAGATCCCTCTAACCAGGTACCGCACGGTTGCCAGCTTGTTGATTGCCGGGCGCGGGAGGACAACCGACTGAAAGATGTCGTACAAGACGACCAGGAGAATGACAAGCCCGCCGAGGATCTCCCCCCAATGGAGCATGGCCGATAGGAGCATGACCTTTAATTGTGCCCTTCCGCGCCGACAGGGGAACTTTTCCCCATGACGGTCGTTTTAGGAGACGTGGGGCAAAAACGTCTTCCGCGGCTGCTCACCTGCCTCATGCTGGGGAGCGTAGTTCCGTTCTTTGCGAGTTCCTGCGCACCCGCCAGCTATCGCATCGGCACACACCCAGCCAGCGACGTCAGCATGACCGCCCGTTTTGACGGAATCGTCTCCGGACGAATCAATTCGGACGGCACGGCCTGCTTGTGGACTGGCGACGGACCGAACCGCCACGCGCTGATTTGGCCCGACGGGTACGTGGCTCGGGGAAACCCGGTGGCCGTGTACGACCCATCCGGCAGCCTGGTCGTGGTGGCCGGTCAAAAAGCGAGCCTGGGCGGCGGCTTAGCTCCGGATGGAACTCAGGTGACCGGTTGCTCCGGGCTAAGCCAGGCGTGGGTCGTTGGGTCCGTGATTCGATAACAGCTACTTCGACTGCTGATTGTTGTTGTCGAAGTCGAACAAGTCGAGCAGATCGCTGATCGAGTCGAGCCGGTCGCGCGGGGGCGCCGGCTTACCTCCGGACTGGTAGTTCCCGCCGGTCGGCGTGGCGACGTCGAACTGATGGTTGCGCGAAGCAAGCGTTGGCAGTCCGTGGAGCCGCTCGATCAACTTCAGCGTCGACGCATGCTCCGCCGGCTTGCGCGATAGGACCGGGCCGCGCCGAGCGTATGGCGAAATGACCCACAGTGGCACCCGGACGCCCAATCCGTAGTCATCCACCTGCGGCGGCGCCACGTGGTCAAAGAAGCCGCCGTGCTCGTCGTACGTCAGCAGGAACGCCGATCGCTTCCAGGCGTCCGATTGGCGTAGCGCGGTGATGATCTCCCGCTGGAACCCCATGCCGACCGAGATGTCCGCCGGGGGATGCTCGTCGAAGCCCATCGAGAAGCTCGGAATCACCCAGGAGACCTCAGGCAGTTCGTCGTTCTT
>DATBYO010000022.1:0-2697 GCA_036513655.1 Candidatus Dormiibacterota bacterium
CGCCAGCAGCGGGGTCGGAACCCCGACGCGCCGGTAACGCGAGGTCAGCTCCTCGACCGCCTCGCGCGACGGCGTCCGCCCGCCGCGAATGTCGGTGAAATACGGTTCAACGTCCTCGAGACGATTCGGGCTGCCATACGCCATCAGCAGGACCGCGGTGTGCCTAGGCGGCATGGACATACTCCACCAGGCGCTGCAGGTGCTCGACGGGGCTGTTCGGCAGCACGCCGTGGCCGAGGTTGAAGATATGGCCGGGGCGGCCGCCGGCGGCCTCGATCACCCGACGCGCGCCGTCTTCGACCACGGGCCAGGGTCCCAGCAGCAAGGCAGGATCCAGGTTGCCCTGGATGCCACGGTCGTACCCGATCACGCGCCATGCTTCGCCCAGGTCGACCCGCCAATCCACGCCGATCACGTCGCCTCCGGCCTCGCGCATCAATGCAAGGATGCCGGCGGTTCCAGTTCCGAAATGGATCGAAGGAGCGCCTACGCGTTGCAGGGCGCTGAAGATGCCGCTCGTGTGGGGCAAGACGTAGCGCCGGTAGTCCGACGGCGACAGCGCGCCAACCCAGCTGTCGAAGATCTGGACCAGCTGGGCGCCCGCCTCGACCTGGGCGAGCACGTACTCGAGCACCAGCCGTGAGAGGCGAGTCATGAGCGCATCCCAGAGCGCCGGTTCCGTGTACATCATGGCCTTGGTCGTCAGGAAGTCGCGGGACGGTTTGCCCTCGATCAGGTAGCCGGCGAGGGTGAAGGGCGCCCCCGAGAAGCCGATCACCGCGACCGAGGGATCCAGTTGCCGGCGAAGCAATTTGATGGTCTCGAGGACGAAGGGGACCGCTTCCGCCGCAGACCTCAACTGCAACCTATCTATGTCGGCCTGCGCGCGAATCGGGTGTTCGACCACCGGCCCAACGCCGTCCACCAACTGCAACTCGACGCCCAGTCCGAAGGCAACCGGCAGCATGATGTCGGCGAAGAGCACCGCGCCGTCGACGCCGAGACGCCGCACCGGCTGGAGGGTCACCTCGGCGCAGAGCTCCGGATTCTGGCAGATGGTGAAGAGGTCGTAGGATTCGCGGATCTTCCGGTACTCGGGGAGCGACCGACCGGCCTGTCGCATGAACCAGACGGGTCGGCGATCGACGATTTCGCGGCGCGCGGCCTTAACCAGCGGCGGCAGCAGGTGATCGGCCGCCGGCCGGCCGACTTCGCCCGCCTCGACCGTCCTCATCCGCCCGCGATCAGGCTGGCCCGCTGCTGAAGGTTACGCTCCTCGTCCCGATCCGGGACGTTCAGCCCAAGGGCGAGTTGCAGCGCATCGGTGGGCGCCATCAGGACGCAGGTGAAGATCGGCGTCTCCCGCTCGGTGTAGCGACTGGCTTGCGATTCGCGCAGCTCCATCACCAGGTCGAGGAAGGCGGCCGGCTCGTCGCTCTCGAAGGCGACCATGAACTCCTGGTCGTCCAAACCGAATGAGTACGCCGTATTGATCTTGACCTGGGGGTAGCGGTGGCCGATCGTGAAGTGCTCGACCATCATCGCCTTGCGCTTCTCGTAGGGCAGGCGGTACCAAGTTCGCTTCTTGACCATGGGATAGACGAACAAGTAGCGCCCGCCGGAAGGCTTCAGCCGCGTGCGGCGCCCTTCCTGGTCGGGGTGCTTGTGGCGCCCCAGGTAGGGGGAGGGCTTCATCATGGCGAGGAACGAGTGGGCGACCCGCAAATATGGGCCAAGGCGGGTGCCGCGCCATTGCGACTCAGCCCGCTGGATCGCGTCGACCGCGTCGGCCGCCTGCCAGATGAGGAGGTCGCAGTCGCCGCGCAATCCCACGGTCGAATAGGTGAGGAGCGACTCGGCCGTCGGACTGCCCTCCAGGAGATCGGTGAACTCGTGAACGGCCGCCTCCCGCTCGTCAATCGGCCAGCCGAGCACCGTCGGGTCGACTTTCAGGAAGGTGTACTTGACGACCTGGCGAGCTTCAGCCACTTCGTAAAGGGTAACAAGCCGCGGCACTAATCTTGACCCGTGGCCCGTCTCTCGATTCAGAAGGTGCACGTCGGCGAGAAAGACACCAACTGCTACGTCGTCGCCTGCGCCGATACCAAGGAGGCCGTGGTCATCGACCCCGGCGGTGATGCGCCGAAAATCCTTTCCCAGCTTGACGGTCTGAGCGTGAAGTGGATCGTCTTGACCCACGCCCATCCGGGTCACAGCGGTGCGAAGGACGACGTCAAGACCGCGACTCAGGCGACCACGGCGATGCACCTGGCGGACGCCACGACTTACTTGAAGTCGGCTGAGCGTTACTTGGTCTCGACAGACACTCTCCCGTTCGGAAATTTCGCTCTCGATGTCCTGATCACGCCGGGCCATACCCCGGGCGGTCTTTCGTACAAGGTGGGCAACCACGTCTTCACGGGCGACACGCTCCTCGCGGGAAAGATCGGCCGGGTCGATCTACCCGGCTCGAGTCCGCAGCAGATGCTCCTCAGCCTGCATGGGCAACTGCTGACGCTTCCCGACAACACGGTCGTCTATCCGGGCCACGGCCCGAACACGACCATCGGTGCCGAGCGCATCGGGAACCCGTACCTGCGGATTCGCTAAGCCGTGCGCTGTGCGCTGATGAGCTCGGTTTCATAGTGAAGCGTGATCGAGCCGCCCAGACGGTCGATGGCGGTACCGATAGCATCA
>DATBYO010000023.1:0-5639 GCA_036513655.1 Candidatus Dormiibacterota bacterium
CGAGCTATGCCCAAGCAAGAGTTCGTCTGCACCTATTGCGGCCGTCGGGTCTTCGCTGAGCGTGGGCCCCTGACGGCTCTCAAGCTCTGCCGCTCCTGCTTCGAGAAGGCGAGGGCGGCGCAGCGGCCCGCGCCAGGGCCGTAGGACGGCCCGCCGCGAAACCCCTCGTCAACCGGATAAGCTGTGCGCAGATTCCTTCGGGAGAGAAAGGAGTGAGAGGTTGATGAGAAGTGCGGCTCGCGGGATCACGATCGCATTGGCACTGGCACTGGCTGCCTGCGGGGGGACGAGCACGACCGGAGGCGGCACCGCGACCTCATACCAGGGAAAAACCATCCAACTCGGTGCCATCCTCTCGCTGACCGGTGCCGGCGGCGTTTACGGTCCGAGCTCCAAGAAGGGCGCGGACCTCGCCGTCGAGACCATCAACAACTCGGGCGGAGTGCTCGGCGCGAAGATCTCGCTCGACACCCACGACGACGCCTCAGATAAGGCCCAATCCGCGCAGGTCGCGCAGACCCTGATTCAGGGAGGTCAGTTGCTGGCGCTCCTCGGCCCGACCCTCTCCAACTCGGCGGTGGCCGTGCACCCGCTGGCAGAGAGCTTCAAGATCCCGATCCTCGCGGTCAGCACGACGGGCATCAACATCGTGCCCAACTGCAACGCCCCGTCGACCGTCCCCTGCAAGTACGTCTTCCGGGATAGCCTCGGCGAGGAGACGGCCATCCCCACCAACATCAAGATCTACGTCGCCAAAGCGCATCCCAAGACCGGTGTCTTGATGGTCGCCAACGATGACAAATTCTCATCCGACGGCGGAAAGATCGTCGCGAACACGGTCGGCCAGTACGGCATCGACCTGGTGGACACGGTTCCCTTCAGCAAGACCACCGCCGACTTCTCCCCATTCGTGACCAAGGCGCTCCAAAAGAAGCCCGACGTGATGTTCATCACCAGCCTCGGTGGCATCCCGGCCAAGATCATGATCGAAGCGCGCAAGCAGGGCTTCACCGGTCAGTTCCTCGGGGGCAACGGCTTCAACACCGCGGTCGTGTCGAAGCAGGCTGGTAGCGCCGGACAGGGTGCCGAGAGCGGCAGCGCGTGGTACCTGGACAACACGTTCCCCTCCAATGCGGAGTTCGTGAAGGCTTACCGGACCAAATACAGCAGCGACCCTGACCAATTCGCCGCGCAGGGTTATGCGGCGATCCTAATCCTGGCCGACGCGGCCAAGCGGGCCAACCTGACCTTCAGCGACGTCGCGGGCGACCGGAGCAAGCTCCGCGACGCGATGGAGACGGTCAACATTCAGACCCCGCTCGGCCCGTTCCAGTTCACGAGCACGCACGACGTCAAGCAGACCGTCTGGGTGATCCTGATGGATGGAAAAGGTGGGTTCAACCTGCTGGCATCGGTAAACCCTAGCTAGAACGCGTTGACCCAACAGGTCCTCAACGCGATCTTTATTGGGTCGATCTACGCGCTGTTCGCCGTCGGTTACACGCTGGTCTTCGGTGTGCTCGACGTGCTCAACCTCGCGCACAGCGCGGTTTTCATGCTGGGCGCGGTCATCACCTACTCGCTGGTTGCCCTGCACGGTATGCCGTTTCTGCCGGCGGCAATCATCGCCGTCTTCGTCTGCGGCCTTCTCGGCCTGCTCATCGAGTTCGTCGCCCTTCGCCCCCTGCGACGGCGGAATGCACCGCCGATTTCGGCTCTGATCTCCACCATCGGCCTGGCGCTGATCTTCGTTGCGATCGTGGAGCAGGCAACGCCTGGCACTCTCTTCAGCTGGCTCTGGCAGGACGGCGCCAACTCGGTGCGATTCCCTGCCGGAACCGTTCCGAACCCGACCTACCACCTCGCAGGTCTCACCATCGAGGGCACCAAGCTCGGGATTCTGATCACCTCTGTGGTGCTGATGCTGGTGCTCGGGTACGTGATCCGCTACACCCAGGTTGGCCGAGCCTTGCGGGCCGTGGCCGAGAATCGGCGCGCCGCGACCTTGTTGGGCATCAACGTCGACCGTATCTTCGCCTCGACCCTCTTCCTCTCCTCGGCGCTGGGTGGAATAGCCGGCATCCTCTTCGGGCTGGCCATCTCTGACATCAGTCCCTATATCGGGCGCGACCAGGTCGAGCTGAAAGGTCTCGCCGTCATCGTGCTCGGTGGCATGGGCAGCATCCCGGGCGCCGTCATCGGGGGCTATTTGCTGGGGCTGATCGAAGTCTTTGCCCTCGTCCGGTTTGGCGGCAACGTCGAGGCCGGGGTGGCCTTTCTCGCGCTATTCCTGGTGTTGGTGCTGCGACCCCAAGGACTCTTCGGCGCCCGGTTGCGAGAACGGCTCTAGTGCCGCGCTAGGTCGCGCGTGGACTTTTTCATCCAACTCTTCACCAATCCGGTCGGCTTCTATAACCAGCACGAGCTGCTGATCGCCCAGATCGGCATCAATGCCATCCTCGCCATCGCGATCTTCGTGACTTTCTACTCCGGCCAGCTGACGCTGGCCAACGCCGGGTTCATGGCGATCGGCGCCTACACCACCGTCATCATGAGCCTGTACCTCCCGACGCCGCTCCCTGTGAACATGCTCGCCGGCGCCCTGCTCGCCGGTCTGGTCAGCGTCGTGGTCGGCCTGCCTGTGCTCCGCCTACGCGGCGTCTTCCTCGCGATCGCGACCATTGGCTTCGTCGAGGCGCTGCGCCTCGGCGTCATCCTCAATGTGCCGATCACCGGCGAAGGCCAGGGCCTCCACAACCCCACGGCGGATCCGCTGGGCGGCATCGTACCGATCCTGATCTCTCTGCCCATCCTCGCCTACCTCGTGTGGCGCCTCACCAAAAGCCGACTGGGCCAGGCATGGTCCGCGATCCGCGAGGACGAGCTGGCCGCCTCGAGCAATGGGATCAACGTCCCCCTCTACAAGATGATCGCGTTCATCATCAGCGCCGTGCTCGCCGGTTATGCGGGCGCGCTCGAGACTCACATCAACTTCTTCGTCGACCCCACCGAGTACGGCATCGGCCGCACCATTCAGATCCTCACCTTCGCCGTCGTCGGCGGGACGACCAACGTGTTCGGTCCGATCGTCGGTGCCGTTTTCCTGACGGCCCTGCCCGAGATCGTGCGGCAGTTTGCCGCCTACCGCGACGTCGTCAACGGCATCATCCTGATCCTCGTCATCATCTTCCGACCGCAGGGCATCGTCGGCCGCGGTGGCCTCGCCATCATCCCGCCGCGCTGGTGGATCCGATGGAGAACGCATGAGCGCCCTGCTGCAGCTCACTGAAGTCCGGCGCCACTTCGGCGGTGTGCACGCCGTCGACGGCGTCTCCCTGGAAATCGAAGAAGGCACGATCTTCGGCTTGATCGGGCCCAATGGCGCGGGCAAGACGACGCTGGTCAACCTGGTAACCGGCTACATCCGCCCGCAGGGCGGCAGCATTCGCCTAACTTCCCCGACCGGCACGGCGGAGCTCGCACGGCGCCCACCCCACGCGATCGCCGGCCTCGGCATCGGACGGACCTTCCAGACACTGCGCCTCTACCGCAATCTGACGGCGATCGAGAATGTCTTGATCGGGATGCACACCCGACGACGCGACGACACGCTGCGGCAAATGCTCCCGTTCCGCCGTCTGATGCGGCTGGACGACCGGCGTCTTACGGAAGCCCGCGAGCTGCTGCAGAGCGTCGGCCTGAATCCGGACGAGCACGGGGATCGCCGTGCGTCCACTTTGTCATACGGCGATCAGCGCCGCGTCGAGGTGGCCCGCGCTCTGGCGCTGAAGCCGAAGCTCCTCATCCTCGACGAACCGGCGGCCGGTATGAACCCTGCTGAAAAGGACCGGGTGCGCGAGCTGATCCAGCAACTCAACGAGATGGGTCTGACCGTGCTGCTGATCGATCACGACATGCGGCTGGTGATGGGCGTCTGCAAGCGGATCGCGGTACTGAACTTCGGTCGCAAAATCGCTGACGGGTCGCCGGCGACGGTCTCCGATGACCCCGCGGTGGTAACCGCCTATCTAGGCACCCAGGCGTCAAAGACTTCCAGTCACGTCCCGGGTTCGGAAGAGATGGACATCGCCGCCGCCTCGAAGTCCGCCGCCTCAGCCGAGCCCTCCTCTCCCCTGCTCGACGTCCGGGACCTCGAGGTTGCCTATGGCGCGATCAGGGCCGTCCGAGGTGTGTCCTTTGGTGTTGGAAAGGGAGAAGTCGTGGCGCTCATCGGTGCGAATGGTGCGGGGAAGTCGACCATCCTCAACACGCTTTCCGGGGTTCTGCGGCCCCACGCGGGCATCGCACGATTCGGCGACCTCGATCTCACGACCGCCGCACCCGACAAGATCGTCCGGGCGGGTCTCGCACAGGTCCCCGAGGGGCGCGAGATCCTGGCCCGCCTGACCGTGCGCGAGAACATGGAGTTGGGGGCCTGGGCACGGCGCGACCGCGGCGAAGCCCATCGCGAAATCGACGATCTCATGAAGCAGTTCCCGATCCTTGGTCAGCGGCGCAACCTTCCCGCGGGACAGCTGTCTGGGGGCGAGCAGCAGATCCTGGCGATTGCTCGCGGACTGCTGGCGCACCCCAAGCTCTTGCTTCTCGATGAGCCATCACTCGGGCTCGCGCCGCAAATGGTCGACACGGTCTTCGAGGTCATCCAGAAGATCCACAGCGAGGGCGTGACCATTCTGCTGGTGGAGCAGAACGCGCTCCGCGCTCTGGAAATCGCGGATCGCGCCTACGTCGTCGAGACCGGCCGGATCCTGCTCAGCGGAACCGGCGCCGCACTACGGCGAAACCCCGAGGTGCAGAAGGCCTACCTCGGCGGCTAGCTGGTTTTCCCTCCCCCTCTGGGAGAGTGATCCTACTGTGGTATGACCTGCCAGGTCGACTGGTAGATCCGGTCGTGCACCTCGGCGCTAGCGATGGCCCAGAGGACCGGACGCTGCAGCTCAGCGTCCTCATGTGACGTTACCTGCATCGGCCAGGCGGTGAGCGACGCGGCGCGTGGACTGACCGGCCCATCGCCCACCAGGTGAGGATGGGTGAACCCCGCTGGAAAGACGGCGCTGATGGTGACCGGCTGCAACGGCTTCCCTGTGAATCGGCTGCTCGACTCTGAAAGCTCGGGCCAGGTGAGGAGCCACGATCCGATCTGGCCTCCGGAGCCGTCCGAGCCGGGCGCTCGCACCGAGACGTCGCCGCTGCCGCGAAGTAGCGCGGCGTTGATTTGTTGAAGAACATCGAGCGATACGGGCGTGAGTAGCTCGAAGGCAGCCATATAGCGCGCGTGCCGGGCGGCGCCTGACGCCCCCTCGTAGGCGTTCTGCCTTAGATCCTCGATGTGGCGCTCGATTCCATCGATCCAGACGGATGTCTGCTCGCGTTTCATATGCCCCCACCCTCCCCTCCCCCAGAGGGGGAGGGCAAGCCATCACCGTAAGAGTTGCAGCAGCCGCTCGCGCTGATCACTGTCGAACCAGGGCGGGTTCCCCGCTCGTGCATTTTCGGTCGGACGGCCCGGCGTCTTGGTCGCCGACAGCACCGAGCTGACGCGCGGATCGCTGGCGATCCACTTGAGGATGGCTTGCGCCCAGGTGGTCACGCCAAACGCCTTGATCTCCTGCGGGCTC
>DATBYO010000024.1:0-17229 GCA_036513655.1 Candidatus Dormiibacterota bacterium
TAACAGTCGGACCGAGGTGCGCAGCAGGTCAACCCGGGCGAATGGATCCGACTCGCCCGACAGCAGCAGCACCGGGCAGTCGATCTTCGGCCAGTGCTCGGTGCGAAGGTCCTCGGGATGGCCCGGCCGGTGCAGCGGGTAGCTGAGCAGGATCAAGGCCGCGTAGCGCACCTCGACCGCTGCCATGCTGGCAACGCGACCACCATAGGAATGACCGCCGGCGATTGCGCCCGCCGGCACTTTCTCGATGAACACGGGGACGGCCCGCTCGGCTTTGGATTTGGGCAGGTCGATGGCGCTTGCCGTCAGCTTGCGCGCCTGCAGCGCTTTGACGTAGGGCCGCATGCTGGTCGCGTCGCCCGACGCGCCGTGGGCGAGGTAGATGGCGGGAACGTTCGATGCTCGTGGCGGCACCCGTTAACATTAGCGACCCATGGCACGCGTCCTGCTCGTCGAGGACGAGCCCAACATCGCGTCGATCATCGTCTTCAAGCTGGAGCGGGAAGGACACCGGGTGCGCTGGGAATCGAGCGCCCTCGCGGTACCGGCCGCCGCTGAAGCGACCCAACCAGAGCTCGTGCTGCTGGATTCGAGCCTGCCCGATGGCGATCCGTTCGCCCTGCTCCCCATGCTCACCGAGCGCGGCCCGGTCGTGATGATGACGGAATTCCGCGACACGGTCACACCGCAACGTGCCCGGGCGGCGGGCGCGGTCGCGACGGTGGAGAAGCCCTTCAAGCCGACGCAGCTCGCCCGTCTCGTGGCGCAGCTTGTGCCGGCGACCGCGGCGGGCCGGCCATGATGACGGTCCTGGCGCGCAAGCAAGGGGCGGCGCTGGTGATTCGCGACCGCACGCTGGGAATTTTCACCGACAAGGGTTTTACGCCGGTCGATTTCAAGGTCGAGCTGGCAATGAAGCTCGCCACCCGCCTGAAATACACCCCGGTCCTGCCGGCGCAGGAGATGGAGGAGCCAGAGCTGCTTCGGTTCCTCACGGACACGGGCCCAGCGTAAGTCCAGTCGCCGCCGCACGTTGTTTTAATCGCGATGACGCCGGAAGTGGAGGGTCTGCTCGAGAGCGGCAGGCGGGCGGAGGCTGAGGGGAACCTGGGGGAAGCGCTCGTCCGGTTCCGGGAAGCGGTTGAGCTTGCCGGCAACGAAGCCCTTCCACGCCTGCGACTCGGGACTCTTTGCCATCGGGTCCGCGATTATCCGCGGGCTCGTGATTTGCTGGAGGAGGCGCGCCGCCTCGATCCGGACAATTCGGAGGTCGCGTTTCGTCTCGGGCTGACCTGCGATGCGCTGGGGGAGCGCGAGCTGGCCCAAGCTGCCTACACCCGCTCCATGATGCTCGCCCCAGGCTCCTGGCAAACCTGGTTTCTGATCGGGCGCGACCACCGCCAACTCGGCCACGCCGAGGTTGCGCGCCTCGCCTATCGCCGGGCCCTCGACGCCGCGCCCGAGGAACCTGACGTGCTGTTCGAGTTGGGAACGCTGCTCTGCGAGATGGACATGCGGGACGACGGGTTCGACCTCCTGGAGCGTGCGGTTAAGGGCTGCCCGGCCGATCCCGGGTTTACCCTCGCGCTCGCCCTCGCCGAGATGGAACGGGACAACCTGGCGGTGGCGCACCGGCTGCTGACGACGGCGAAGCATCTCGATCCCACCGAGCCGCGCATCGACGTTGCCCTGCAGGACCTCGCCATTCGCAGGAGAGCCGACCGCAGGCGAAAACGCGCGGCGTGATTGCCGGGGTAAATCAAAAGGCCGCTTTTTAAGGGCGGCCTTTTGTGGGGAGGAGGGGGGCGCAGGGGTTTGGATCTGAGCGCAGCCTAGCAACGCCCCATTACGACTCGACTAACTTCTGGCGCCGGAGAAACGGCCGAGGAGCGGGTCAGGCGCCCTGGCGGGCTTCGGCGTCGGCCGAGTGCGGCGTCGCAACGTCGGCCGTAAGCACCCGCTCCTGGGCAAGGATCCGCCGCAGGATCGCGACCGAGGAAGCGTAGGTGGAGTCGAGACCGTAGTAGGAGAGACCCCGCGCGCCCAGCGTTCGGGCCTGCGTGTAGGGCGTATCTGAGGCGTAATGCAGGACGCCGAAATCGAACGGCAGCTTCGTGAAATTGATGTTCTCCCGCATCGGATAGCGGGACGACTCGGCGGCTTCGTAGAGAGCGTTGAGGTAGGGTCCAGCCTCCATCTCCACCACCGTGAAGCTTTCCCGGTGGTAGAAGTCGAGGTAGCCGCGGTTTTGCAGGAAGGTGCCACGAACCGTTACCGCCCGCTGGTTGTCGAGCGCCGAGCCATAGACGAGGAAGGGGGCCACGCTGTTGAAGCTGAAGCAGTTATCCAACCAGTAGGTGTTCTCCGAGTGTTCTTCGTAGACGACATTCGAGATCATGATGTCGCCGATGCTGCCATTCAGGGTGGCGGCCTTCCCCAGCACATAGACGCCTCGCAGCGTGCCAACGCTTTCGGCCACCTCGCGCAGGACGTTGTACGCGCCCAGTCCGAGCGGGTAGTTGACGTTGATCAGGACCGCCGGGCTGTGCTTCAAGCGATCGGTTGAAGGCGTCCCGAGCCGGGGATCGAGGTCCGTTGCCACCAGCCGGTCGAGAATGATCACTTGCGCGGCAACGTCGAGCCCGGCCTGACTCGGAAGGAAGAAGATGCCGCGCTCCTCCTCTTCTCTGGTCCGTTGCGCCCGGCGCTTGACGGCATCGGTCGATTGCCCGTAATACGACCGCGCCGCGTAATAGAGGAAGTTGTCCCAGTTTCCGCGCGACTGCCCCTGGCGCAGTTTGCGCAGTTCGGGGACGAGCTCCAGGTTGTTACTCCGTTCGATATGGTCGACGATTTCCTGTTGATGCCGGCGCGCCGAGCCGCTCAACAGGTTCACCAGGCTGTGGGTGTTGCTCGAGACGAAGTAGACCGGCCGGTCGCGCACGCCCTCGCGCTGCACGAGGGATTCGATCGGCTGCCACCAGCGACGCGTCGCCTTGATGTAGCCGATCTGGGTGCCGCCCAGCATTCGGACTCGGAAGTCCTTTTCCTCGGCCTGGATGCGGCGGAGCGGATCGAGCAGGTCGCCCCAGATCTCCACCAGGCGCAACGCGTCGTCCTCGGAAATCCCCAACCGTTGGAGCACCCGGAACTGGTCAGCCACGCTCTCAATTCGGCTCAGGTCTTCGGCGCTCAACAGCGCATGCAGCTTGTTCCATTCGATTTGGAGCGCGACCAGCTGCGGGATCACATCGTCGATGTCCGACGGGCTGGCGATGTAGACCGCGAGGGTTTCTTTGCCGTCGAAGTAGTAGCGGCGCCGGCGCCCCGGCGAGCTCTGCATCTCCCACTGCTCGACGTCCACGTTGAGCATCCGTTTGAAGACGTCGGCCGACTGGCCGAGCACGATTCGCCGGACGGCGGTGATGCTGGGAGGGAGGCGACGCAGGGCGTAGATCAGCGCGCCGGTATCGGGCTCCGCCGATCCGGCCTTCGGGTGGAGGCTCGAGCCCATCCCGATGTGGGACTGCTCGAGCACCTTTAGCTTGGTTTCACCAGAGCTGCGCAGGAGCGTGGCGTAGGTCCGGGTATAGAGTTCGACCGCGTCCCGTCCCGGCCCGCGATCCGGGTCGGCATCGATGTACGCCATTGTGGGTATTATCCCGCGGCTTTTCTAAAGCCTGCCCGGCGACATTGGGTCGCCTATTTACATCTTTTAACGAAAGTTATTTGCTGCCTGCCGGAAGAGGCTCGTACCGTGGTCGCTGACCGGACAACTGCAAGCGTCGGAGGACTTAGCCCAACAATGTACGAAGCGATTCAAACCGAGACTCAGCGCACGACGTTGCGAGTGATCGCGACCCGGGCCCAGGATGCCAAGCGCAAGCTCAGCCTTTATGCGCTGGACCGCGTTCTCTGGGCGCTGGAAGAGATGAACCTCACCGAGCGCACGACCGTGCCCGGCGACGTCGTCGAGCAACTGCGCGCATTCGGTGTTCCCTACACGCCTGACGTCAAGATCCCCGACCTCATCGAGCTCGTCTTCACCGCCCAGGAACAGTTCATGAATGTCGAGCCCGACGAAATCAACCGCGTCCCCACCATCGAAGAGCTCGAAGCCTACTTCGAACAATCGCGCGTCGCCTGAGCCAGAGCGCCGCGTCCTTCTGAACGCCGCCGCCTGAGCGACTCGGGCGATCTTTCTCCCCGCTTTCCCACGCCGGAGCGGGGGCCCCTTTCGCCGCATCCTATAATGCGCTCACCTTTTGGGGGAGGTGATGCCGGCCAAGCGTCGCACAAGTAAAGAACGCCGATAGGTGGCTCGTAGAGGCTCCATCCCAGCGTGAAAAGATGGAGAGATAGAGAGCTGAAAAGGAAAGCCGGTGCGAATCCGGCGCGAACCCGTCACTGTAACCGGGGAGCCGTGGGCAAGATCCACTGAGGCCGTCGCCTTGGGAAGGAGCCCAGCGGCAACGATCCGGAGCCAGGAGACCTGCCTGTCGGGGACCAACGACCCTCTTCGAGGCTGAGAGGGAGGTGCCAGGCATCTTCTCCGATCGGCCTCCAGTTGCGCATCACTGCTCTGGAGGAACCAAATGAAACGACTCCTCATCGCACTGGCTGCGGCCGCCTCGGCGGCCATCGGACCGGCGCTCAGCGCGTCGGCCTTCACGCCCCAAACCAGCGCCGCCACCCTCGCGATTTCCTGGTTGCACGGCCAGCAAGCGGCCGACGGCACCGTCGCTGCCAGCGCGTCGCGAACCGAAGACACCGTGTTCGGACTGGTGGCGAATGGTCAATCCGTCGATGGGTTCTCGACCGCCGGCAAGACCCCGATCGATTCCCTGCGCTCACACATCGCCGACGAAGAAAAGACGGCCGGGAACATCGGCGGGCTGATCATGGCGGTCTCGGCGGCCGGCCTGGACCCTTCGAACTTCGCCGGGCACAACCTGCTCCAGGATCTCGCCTGCGGCTACAACGCGTCCACGGGCGCGTACAACGATCAACTGTTCAACGACGCGCTCGCCGTCCTCGGCCTTCCGGGAGGCGCTGCACCTACGAAGGCGGTCGCGTTCCTCGCCGACAGCCAGCAATCCGATGGTGGTTGGGAGTTCAGCCCACCCTATGGCTCCGACACCAACACCACGGCCATCGTCGTTCTGGCGCTGGCATCGGCCAGTGGCCTGACCGCTGTCGTCAAAGACCGCGCGCTCACCTACTTGAAGACGCAGCAGAAGGCGAGTGGCGGCTTCGAGTATGCTGCCGGCTCTCCTGACTCGGACCCCAACTCGGATGCCGCCGTCATCCAGGCCCTGCTTGCCATGGGGGAGGATCCTGCCGGCGCGGCCTGGACCGTCGCCGGGAAGTCGGCACTCAGTGACTTGCTCACGTTCCAGTTCGATAACGGAGGCTTCGGGTTCTCGAGGCCCGGCTCGGCTGCGACTGCGGCGCCCGATGCGTTGTCGACCACGCAGGCGCTAACCGCGCTGGCCTCGAAATATCTGCCGGTGAAGCAGACCGCGGGTGTGATGCCATCGACCTGCCCGGCCGCGTCGGCGACCCCAACCCCGACGCCCACGCCGGTTCCAACGCCGGCTCCAACGCCGAGCGCCCGCCAACTTGCCCGAACGGGTTCGCCCCCGGTTGGTGCGCTCGTCGGCCTCGTGCTCATGGGCTTGGGCTGGAGGCTACGGCGACGGGTCGCGTGACCATCACGACGACGGCGCGGCTGTCGGCTGCGGGCGCCGCCGCGATTGCGGCGGCGCTTCTGGCGGCGCATCCGGTGCATGCCGCCGTCCATCACGCCGCGCTAGTGATCCAGCACACGAGTGGCAGCCTCATCACGCGGTGCGTGGCCTTCGCCGAAGAGCAAATCAACGGTCTTCAGCTGGTCCAGCGCTCCGGCGTGGAGTACGAGGCGCAGAGTTTCGGATCGATTGGCAGTGCGATGTGCCAGCTCGATCAAGAACCGTTGACGGTGCCACCCGGGTGCTTCGGTTCGGGACCCTACTGGCAGTATTTCCATCGCCAGGGTTCGGACTGGCAAGCTTCGGTGGTCGGGGCGAGCTCGTCGGTGCTGCACGACGGTGACATCGACGGGTGGCGCTATGCGGCCGGGGCGAACCAGGCGCCCGGAAGTATCTCCTTTGCCGCGGTCTGCGGCGCTCCGCCCCCACCAATCGCCGCGACTCGCGCGCCGAGCGCGACCGGGAGCATTCGGCCGGCGCCGGTTCAGGCCGTACCTCTACCCCCGGCAACACCGACGCCGGCGACCAGCCTGGAAGCGTTCGCGCCCTCGGCTGCGCCGTCGCGCAACGCCGTGCTGGCATCGACCGGACCGAACCAACCGCCGCGCGCGGCTGCGATCGTTCCCTGGTTGGCCCTAGGCGGAACGGCGATCCTCCTGCTTACGCTCGGGGCGATCAACCTCCGGAGGCGTGGCCCGTGACCCGCCACCCGCTGGCCTGGTGCGCCTGGGCGACCGCGGCACTGGCCGCGGCCCTGATCGACCGCAACCCGTATCTCCAGGGGCTGCTGCTGCTGGTCGTGATCAACGTCTTCCTGCCCTACCGCGGTCCGCGTCGGCTGACCAGTTGGAAGTTTGGGCTGGCCCTGGCCGTGGTCCCCGTCATCTTCAGCGCCGCACTCAGCCGCTTTGGCCGGCATCTGCTGTTTACGCTGCCGCCGATCCCGATCATCGGTGGACGCTGGACCCTTGATGCCGTCGCGTTTGGAGCGTCGACCGGACTGGCCCTGTTGCTCACGGTCGCCGTCTTTGGCGTGCTGCACACCACCGTGCGCAGTGCGGACCTCGTCGCGATCCTTCCGCGCCCCCTCTACCGGGCAGGCACAACCGTTGCTCTGGCCCTCGCGTTCGCCCCCAAGACGGTGGCCTCGTTTCATTCGATCCGCCAGTCGCGACACCTGCGGGGGCAGCGCGCCAGCTGGCGATCGGCACCTGAGCTGCTGCTGCCGCTCCTGCTCACCACCCTCGAGCATGCGTTGCAGTACGGCGAGTCGCTGGATGCGCGCGGCTTCGGCAGCGGCCGGAGGTCTCGCTACCGTCCCTCCCGGTGGACCGTCCCCGATCTGCTGGTCGTGATCGCGTCGCTCGCGGCTATCGGCGCGATGGCCGTGTTCCCCGCGGCCCCGTACAACGCGTATCTCAACCTGGCGCCGACCGTCCCCAGGCCGGGCAGTCTGCTCGGCATCGCGCTGCTGGCCGTGCCCGCCGTCACGGCGAGCCTTTCTCGGATGGACCATGCCCGTCATCACGCTTGAGGGCGTCAGCTACCGATATCCGGAGGCCGACCAGCCCGCCCTCACGGAGATCACAACCGCAGTCGAGCCGGGTAACGTGATCCTCGTCCGAGGATCCTCGGGCAGTGGAAAGTCGACACTGCTCCGCTGCCTCAACGGTCTGGTTCCGCACAGCACCGGCGGTCACTTCAGCGGCCGGGTCGTCGTCTGCGGCCTTGATACGCGAGCGCACCCGCCGCGTCAGCTCGGCAGGCACGTCGGCTTCGTCTTTCAGCATCCGGATGCGCAATTCGTCCTCGAGGACGTCGAGGCCGAGCTCGCCTTTGGTCTCGAAAACCTGGGCCTGCCGAGGCCGCTGATGCGAAAGCGGGTCGAGGAGGTGATCGACCAGGTCGGCATCAACCCGCTCCGGCGGCGCCGGATCGACACGCTGTCGGGTGGCGAACGGCAGCGCGTCGCGATCGCCGCCGCGCTGGCCATGCATCCCGATGCCCTCGTCCTGGATGAGCCGACTTCCCAGCTCGATCCGCAGGCCGCCGAAGACGTGCTGCAGGTGGTGCTCCGGTTGGTCGCCGAGCTCGGTATGACCACGGTGATCGCCGAGCACCGGGTCGAGCGCATTGCCCCCTTCGTCGATCGGATCTGGACGCTCGATGCGGGTCTTCTGCGTGACCAGCCGCCGCGTACCGCGCTTGCCGAAGGCGGCGCGCGACCGCCGGTCGTCGACCTGGCGCTACGTGCGGGCTGGACGCCGATCCCACTGGGGCTGCGCGACGCCCGCGTTCACGCGCAGCGCCTGCCAACCACGAAGGCGAACCCGATATCGGTCAATGGTCACGGCCCGGTCATCTGTCGGGTCGACGGTCTCGAACATGGCTTCCAGGGTGTGCCGGCGGTGCAACGCGTGTCATTGACGCTGCACCGCGGGCAGCTGATCGCGTTGATGGGTCGCAACGGTTCCGGAAAGACCACGCTGTTGAAGCTGATCGCCGGGCTCCTGCGGGCACAACGGGGCACCGTGACGCACGAGGGCCAGGCGGCCTACGTGCCGCAAGACGCCGATTCCCTGCTGTTCGCGCCAACCGTCGATGAGGAGCTCCGAGGCCAGTCGGCCGAGACCGTCGCCCCCTTCCGTGCCTGGCTTCATCGGTATCCGCGCGACCTGAGCTCGGGCGAGCGTCAGCAGCTCGCCATTGCGCTGATGGGAGCTCGAGCCGACCTCCTGCTCATCGACGAGCCCACCCGCGGCCTCGATCCTTCGATAAAGCGGGCGCTCAGCGCTTACCTGCGGACCCGCGCCGATGCCGGCGCCACCATCCTCGTCGCGACGCACGACGTGGAATGGGCGGCCCGCACGGCGGATCGCGTCCTGCTCATGGCGGACGGCGAGATCTACGCGGACGGTCCACCGAACGTCGTGCTCAGCGATTCCCTCGTCTTCGCGACCCAAATCAGCAAGCTGGTCGGCGGTGGCTGGCTCCTCGCGGAGGACGTGCCGCTGTGAGGGGGTGGTTGGCCGCCCGCGCCGAAGACGTGCTGTTACTGGCCCTTACCGGTGCCGGGCTTGCGCTCTTCATCGGGCCACTCGTGCTTGGATCCGGCTTTCCGCAGCCGGTGGCGCTGTTCAGCGCGATGGTCGCGGCGTCCGCGGTGGTGGTGCTGGCGGTCGCGCTCCAGACGCATCGCCTTTCGACGCGGTTGCTGGCCGTGTTGGCGGCCCTGGTCGCGATCGATGCCACGCTTCGGCTGGTCATCGTCATCGGGTTGCTCGGCTTTTCGCCGATCTTCTTCCTGATCATCGCGGGCGGGTATGTGATGGGGCCGAGCTTCGGCTTCGCGAGTGGCGCGCTGACGCTGCTCCTGTCAGCCTTGCTGACGGCGGGCTTCGGCCCGTGGCTTCCGTATCAGATGCTCGCCGCCGGCTGGGTCGGCATGGGCGCCGGTTATCTCGGCCGGATGACGCGCCGCTCCACCTCCCCCGCGGCGATCGGCGTCCTCTGCCTGTACGGCTGCACCGCCGGCTTTGCCTACGGCCTCCTGCTCGACCTCTGGGAATGGCCTCTGCTGGTCGCCTCGGGGTCATCGCCCTTCAGCTGGGTGCCCGGCACTGGGCTTGGAGGCCTGCTCGGCCGGTTCGGCGGCTTCTACCTGGCGACCTCCCTCGTCTACGACAGCTTTCGCGCGGCCGGCAACATCCTGCTGACCGTCGTCCTCGGTGCAACCGTGATCCGAGCCCTCGACCGGTTCCGCCGTCGCTTCCTGCTCGAGTGGTCGGTCCAAAACCAGGTGGTCCCGGAGGCCCCGGCTAAGATTTCGGCAGATGTCGGAACTTCCGCCTGAGATCGCCGTCCAACCCGAGCCGACCGACGCCGACCCGCCACCCGAGGCCATTCGTCCGGATCGACCGCGAATCTGGCCAGAGGAACCACGTGCGCCCCGTCCGCAAATCAAGCGGCCGATGGAGGAGTGGCTGGCCGAGTTCGAGGAGCGGGTGAAGCAGCAGGGTCCTGGGCCTCGCGAGCAGCCCAGCCGCCGGCGACGGCCACGTGGCCTCGCGCGTATCGTGCCGGCAGCGGCCGCCCCACGTCCCGAGCGTCCACCCGACCGGGTCCGGACCGAGGCAGGCAGCCAGCAGCCCGGTGATCAGCAACGGCGGGGGCGGCGGCGGCGCGGGCGTGGAGGGCGCGTCCTGACGACCGACGAATCCGGACAAACGCCGCGCCAGGGCCAGCCGCCTCGGACACCCCGTCCGGGATCGCCGCCACGGCAGCCGGGTACGCCCGGGCCGCAGCGTGGCCGGGACCGGCGCCCAAATCGACCGCGTGGAGACGCGCCGCCGCCCCCGTCGTCTTCGGATCCGCAATCCGATCCGAACCGGCGCCGGCGGCGCCGAGGGCGTGGTCGAGGGCGCGGCCCACGGCCCGGCGGGCCTCCGAATCCCGGTGGGACGCCCAATCCTGGCAATGGCCCAGCTTCGAGCTGACCTCCGGGCCGCTGAATTCGCGGGAATAGAATGGACCAGCGGGGCGTTGGCATGAGTAGCGACTTTTCGCTTTTTGAGAGGCACATCGATGCGCTGTATCGAAGCGCGTTGCGTCTCACGAGGAAGCCGGAGGACGCCGAGGACCTAGTGCAAGAGACCTATTTGCGGGCGTACCGATATCGAAACCGCTTCAAGCCGGGCACCAACGAAAAGGCGTGGCTATTCACGATCATGACGAACGTCTTTCGCAACCGGCTTCGTAAGCGACCGGCGCTCGAGGACCCGATCGATGAGCCGGGAACCGATTTCTCCATTTACGACCAGATGCGGCGGGACGGCATGCCGGTCCATCTGATGTCGCCCGAGGAGATCATCGTCGACCGCGGCTTCGGCGATGAGGTGAAGCGCGCGCTCGAGGAGCTACCCATTCCGATGCGGATGGTGGTGGTGCTGGTCGATGTCGAGGACTTCTCCTATAAAGAGGTTGCGTCGATTCTCGGGATCAAGATCGGCACCGTGATGTCGCGCCTCCACCGGGGGCGGCAAGCGCTGCAGAAGAAACTGTGGGAATATTCAGGACGGCCCAAGGTACCGCCGCTGGCCGTTGGGGCGCACTGAGGGCGCACTGATGGGAGATCACTGCGAACAGACGATGCGCCGGCTCTCAACCTATATCGACCGCGAGCTGAGCGAAGCCGAGGTCCGCAAGGTCAAGGCACATTTGGACGACTGTCCGCCGTGCGAGCAGGTCTTCGATTTCCAGGCGGAGATGAAGCGATTGGTCCGCAAGGAATGCTGCACCGACGACGCCCCCGCGCGCCTACGCGATTGGGTCCGACAGCTCGGCACCGAGAAATCTAAGCCGGCTGGATGATCGTCGACCTGGCCCTGGCGTTTCTCGCCGGCCTGTTGTCGTTCGCGTCGACTTGTGTGCTGCCGCTGGTCCCGGCGTATGTCACGTACATGGGAGCCGCCACCACAGGGACCGAGCCCACCATGCGCCAGCAGGTCAAGGTGCTCGGCAATGCCGCCCTCTTCGTTGCCGGGTTCGCGACCGCGTTCGTCGCCCTCGGCGCCTCGTTCGGCCTGATCGGCGCGGACCTCAAGGCTTACCGTCCGCTCCTGCTCCAGATCGCCGGCGCGGCACTGGTGTTGATTGGGATCGCGCTGCTGACACTGGGCCGGATTCCGTGGTTGATGGGCGAGAAGCGTTTCGACATCGCGCACCGGTTGCCACGGGCGCCGTGGGCATCGTACGTGGTGGGCCTGGCCTTCGCGATCGGCTGGACCCCATGCGTCGGCCCCATCCTCGCCGCTATCCTGCTCCGGGCCGGCGGCAGCGGGACGGCCGCGCAGGGGGCGCTGCTGCTGGCGGTCTACTCCGTGGGCCTGGGCCTGCCGTTTCTGATTGCCGCGGGCCTCTCCGGCATGCTGACCCGCTTGCTCGCCCGGGTGCGGGGCGCGTATGCCGTCCTGAATGCCGTCGCCGCCGTCTTCCTGATTGGCATGGGTTTGCTGATCTTTTCCAACCGTCTCACCGTCTTCAACGACTTTTTTCCCGTCGTCGCCGTCACGACGCCATTCGACTCGCACTTCGACAGCGGCAATCCCACGCCGGCGCCCCATGGAACGGTGCAGGTCGGCCGGCCCGCGCCGAACTTCACCGCGACTGACATCGACGGACACGCGGTGTCGTTGTCGCAGCTGAAGGGAAAGCCGGTGCTGATCAGCTTCTGGGCGACCTGGTGCGTCCCCTGCCGCGACGAGCTGCCGTTGATCCGCGACGAGTACATCGCGCATCGCGCGGAGGGCCTTTCGGTGATTGCGATCAACTTCGGCGATGAGTCGACTGACACGGTCCGCAAATTCTGGAGCAATTTCAATTTGCAGCCGGCACCGTTCCTGGATCCCGACGGCCGCGTGGCCAACGCCTACGGTGTGGCGTTGAACAACACGGGGTTGCCCGTCAGCGTCCTGGTCGCCCGTGACGGCACGGTCAGCAGCTACGAGCCGTTTCCCCTGACGAAGGACTACCTCGATCCGGCGCTGCAGAAAGTCCTCTCGTGACCCAGACCGCGCAGCCTGGTCGCTGGTCGGGCCGCGGCCTGTGGCGCTACCGCGCCGACCTCGCGATCCACGGCGACCCGGTGACGCTTGGCGAAGGCGCCACCCCGATGGTGCCGTACGGCAAATACCTGCTGAAGCTCGAAGGCATCTCACCGACTGGCTCGTTCAAGGACCGCGGGGCGGCCACCGCCATCACGGCGGCCCGCGCCGCCGGGGCACGCACGGTGGTCGAGGATTCCTCGGGCAACGCGGGCTCGGCAATCGCCGCCTACGCCGCCGCCGCCGGGCTTCGGGCTCGCATCTTCGCACCCGATGACATCGTTCCCGCCAAGGCGAGGGCGATCCAGGTGCTGGGCGCGGAGCTCATCAAAGTGTCAGGTCCGCGCTCGGCCGTGACCCAGGCGGCCGTGGCGGCTGCGGCTGATGCCTATGACGTCGGTCACGCGCGGGATGACGCGTTCCTCGAAGGGACCAAGACGATCGCGTACGAGCTGTTCGAAGACCTCGGTGAGCAGTTGCATGACGTGATCACGCCGGTTGGCCAGGGTACGGTGCTGATCGGGATGGCCATGGGATTTGCCGATCTCGTGGCTACCGGCCACATAGAGCGGGCGCCGAAGCTGCACGGTGTGCAGTCCGAATCGTGCGCGCCGCTCGTCCGTGGGGCGCCGATCGGGCGGCCGGCCCCGGTGGTGCCGCAGCCGTCGATTGCGGATGGGATCCGCATTCCCGAGCCGACCCGCGCCGAGCGGAGCTACGCGGCCGTTCGATACAGCGGCGGTCGGTGGATGGCCGTCTCGGAGGATGCGATCGAACGAGCCTGGCACGAGGCGGCCGCGGCCGGCCTGCTGATGGAGCCGACCTCAGCCGCGGCGATCGCCGGCGCTCGGGTGCTGAACCTTCCGGCCGGCGCCGTCGTCATCGTCACCGGCTCCGGGCTCAAGGCGATCGACCGCTACTGACCGGCGGCGCGCCGCTGCCAGCGTGTCGGGATCATAAGCCAGAGCCAGCCGAGCACCCCAGAGATCGATGTGATAACCCGGAAGGCGCCGGCGGCCTTTGCGCGGCATGTCAAGATCGGGCAGCGACTTGACCTCGAGCGCGCGCCGAGGGATCGCCTTGCTCACAGCCCAGGCCAGCAGGCGCTCTGGATCGGAGCTGACCACCTTGCCATACCAACCGGGTCCGAAGCGTGCGTGCTCGAGATAGACGAGGGGCGCAAGCCATAGACCGCCCGCCACCGCGTGGCGAAATCCGTCGGCGCGCCGGGCAAAGGCGCGCGGAACTTCAGGCGGCACGGATGAGGAACCGGCCCGGGTCGAAGGGATCGAGTGGCAATCGAGGCCGGCGGCGCGCGAGCAGGTCGGCGACGACCTCGCCGGTGATCGGCGCGAGCAGGATGCCCTCCCGGAAATGGCCGGCGGCGACCGTGACGCCGTGCCATCCTGGCAGCGGACCGAGCAATGGCAGTCCATCCGACGTCGCCGGGCGGAGTCCAGCCCAGGCAGAAGAGAAGGTGGCATCGGCCAGCCCGGGCGCGAGACGGGGAACCATGGCCAGCAGGCCGCCGACGCCGGCCGCCGTCGGACGGGCGTCGTACCCGGCCTCTTCCACCGTGGTTCCCACGTAGGTCCTTCCGTCCGGCTTGGTCAGCATGTAACCCTCGCCGGAGCTCACTACGTTCCGGAGCCCGGTGCCCGTGGTCTTGAGCGCCACCATCTGGCCACGCACCGGCCGAACCGGGATCGGTGCGTGCAGCGTCTCGGACCAGGAGGACGCCCAGGCGCCGTTCGCGATCACGATCTCGGCGGCATAAGTGCTTTCGCCGCCGGCCGCGACGCCGACCACGCGGTCGCCATCGGTCAGCAGCCGGTCGATGTTGACGCCCTCGCGCAGCACCGCACCGAGGTCGACCGCGGCTCGAGCGAGCGCCTGCGCGAAGGTCAGCGGCACGAGCTGGTGATCGTCCGGGTAGTAGAGGGCCGCGCGGATGTCCGGGCTCAGGCTCGGCTCGAGATCGAGCACCGCGGGTCCGTCGAGCCAGGCAACCGAGACGCCATGGTCCACCTGCCAGGCGCGGTGGGCCCGCAACCGCGACTCCTCGCCTTCGTGAAGGGCGATGTGCAGAAGACGGCCCGGTCGGTAGCCGATGTCCATCCCGGTCCGCTCCCGGAGCTCGGCCGCCAGCGCCGGGAACAGCCGCGCGCTTTCGAGCGCAAGGGTAGACAGCGCCGGCGGGGTGCTGCGGTCCGGATTGATCTGGATCATGCCGGCCGAGGCCCCGGTCGACTGGCCGCCCACGTGGCCGCGGTCGAAGACCATTACCTTCACGCCAGCCAGGGCAAGGTGATAGGCAACCGAAGTCCCAATGGCGCCTGCACCGATGATGATCACGTCAGGGCTCACTGGCCGATATTAGTCGGGCTCGAGGTCCATCGGTCCCGCTCGACATCGCAGCGATCGATGCATGCCTCGCACTCTGCCGCCGGTCGATCTCGAGGATCACGGCCATCGCGAGCGCGGCGGCGAGGATGTCGAATCCCGCCGCGACGACCATGGCCAGGGTGATGACCTCGCCCTGGTGCTGGATCCGGTCGGGGGCACCCACCAGGTTATCCAGGACGAGCGCCGTCAGCCAGCCCATCCACCAGACCGCAAGGAGCACCGGGGTTGGCATGCTGGCGCGGGAGGCAAGATCGTTGGCGCGTAACGTGGGATCGCTTGCCTTCCAGATCTCCACGGCGACCCGGAACGGCTTCCAGCAGTTCCCGACGGGAACAAACCACCAGCCGACGGCGACGCCTGGCGAGTACTCGAGCCCCTCGGCTCCGAGCGCCCGTAGGTTCCGGTAGCTTCGGCTGAACCAGGCGAGAAAGCTGACCACGCAACCGGCTCCGGCCAGAGCGGCGAGCAGGCTGCCACCCAGGACGACGGGCGGGAATCCGATAAAGAAGTAGTCGTGGACGATCGAGATGGTCAAGAGGCTAACGACCATCGACAGCGCTAGGAACCCGATGGCAACCATCGCTCGAGTGTGGGCTGAGGCGAACACCGCCGGTGGATCGTGGGAATCTCCGGTTTTTCTCATGGCTCCAGCGTCGGTCCGAAGGAGGCTCCGCGACATCCGGGAAAAGGCTCAGGCGGTGCTCATTTCAATGCTCAAATCTGAGGGGCCTGGATGCCCGTTAAACTGGCGGCGTAGGGGGCATGGGGATGCTCAGACCGCGCCGCGGACCGCTGGCCGTGGCGACGGCTTTTGCGCTGCTCCTGACGGGCGCGCTCGCGATCGAAGGCCGGCAACCATCGGCAGCCGACTGCCTCAGTGTCGTCGTGGCCTCCTCGGAAGACAAGTCAACGCTGCTCAGCCAGATCGCCGCCGAGTACCAGCGCACCCGTCCATCCCTCGACGGATCTTGCGTAAGGATCCGGGTCGAGCGGGTGGCGTCTGGGCAGGCAGAGCAGGCCCTTGCCGGTGGCTGGAACGAATCAACCTACGGACCGCGACCGGATGTTTGGTCGCCGGCGGCCACGACGTGGGCGCTGCTCCTCAGCCGGGACCTGGCGAACCGCGGACAGGGTGACCTCGTTCCCCCGGGCGTCGCCAGCCTTTTCAAATCACCATTGGTGATCGGCATGCCGAAGCCGATGGCGGATGCGCTGGGATGGCCTGGTAAGGAGATCGGCTGGAGCGACATCCTCGATCTGGCGCGCGGACGGGTGGGCTGGAGCCGATTCGGAGAGCCCAAATGGGGCGCCTTTCAGCTGGGCAAGACCAACCCAACGATCTCGACATCTGGCCTTCACGCCCTGATCGGAACGTATTTCGCCGCCTCCGGTCATTCGTCTGATCTGACGGCGGCGGGCCTCGAGGATCCCGCGGTCGTGGACTTCGTGCGCCAGGTCGAGACATCGGTCGTGCACTACGGCGACTCCGTGTCGACGTTTCTGCTGAACTTGCAGGCGGCCGACGACGCGAATGCCGCGCTCTCGTACGTTTCCGCGATCGCCATGGAAGAGAAGGAGGTCTGGGACTACAACCGCGGAAACCCCCGGGCCGACCCCGCCCAGTACGGAGCGCATCTGCCTCCTCGAGTTCCCCTCGTCGCGATCTACCCAAAGGAGGGGAGCCTTGCCGCCGATCATCCCTACGTCATCCTGCGGGCTTCATGGGTGACCGACAGCAAACGGCGGGCTGCGCAGGCGTTCTTGAACTACCTTGAGGCGCCGGCGCAGCAGCTGCGCTTCCAGGGCGTCGGCTTCCGTGACCAGTTCGGCCGGGCGGGGTCCGAGATTTCCCCCCGTAATGGCCTCCAACCCGATCGGCCGAGCGCTTATCTGCAGCCTCCGGCCGCGGCAGTCATCCAGCAGATGCAGCAACATTGGAAGGACCTCCGCAAACGGGCAAAGATCCTCTTGCTGCTCGACACGTCGTCCTCGACGAGCGGAGGCGACGCCCACAGCCTCCAAGGCTCGCTCGCGGCTGGACTATCCGAACTGGCAGCCGACGACCAGATCGCCTCCTGGGAGTTCAACAGTAATGTCACGGGTTCGGCGCCCTACCGCCAGGTGCTGGGCTTTGCCCCGGTCAGCGTGAACGGGTCGCCAATCGTGGCGGAGGTCGCCGCCCTTCGGCCGACCGGCAAGCCTGCCGATCTCAACCACGCCGTTCTGGCTGCGGTTGACGCGATGCGGCAAGCTGCCGACCCTACGCGCATCAATGCGGTTGTCGTGGTGACGAACGGCCGGAGCACAAGCCCTGGCGACCTCGACCTCAGCGGGCTCTTGCGCGAGCTGCAAGCCGCCAGCGAGAGCGCCGGTGTGCATGTCTTTACCGTGGCCTACGGGGCGCGTCCGGACACGCTCGCACTCGGTCTGATGGCTCGCGCCTCGCGTGGCGCGACCTACGACGCAACGGC
>DATBYO010000025.1:0-15194 GCA_036513655.1 Candidatus Dormiibacterota bacterium
CCCTCGGTGTGAGCTCCGCCAGGATGCGGCCGAGGCGTAGCGCGTCTTCGCACAGCGCCGGTCGCAACCAGTCGTCACCGGCGGTCGCGGCGTATCCCTCGTTGAAGACAAGGTAGATCACGTCCAATACCGACGAAAGACGCGCGGCAAGCTCGGCCCCTCTAGGCACCTCGAACGGGACATGGGCTTCGACAAGGGCGCGCTTGGCCCGGACGATCCGTTGGGCAACGGCCGGTTCCGAGACGAGGAACGCACGGGCGATCTCATCCGTCGTCAGCCCACCGAGGAGACGGAGCGTCAGCGCCACCCGTGCCTCAGTCGAAAGCACCGGATGACAGGCGGTGAAGATCAGGCGAAGGAGATCGTCGCCAGGCTCATCGTCGATCGCGGCATCGAACTGGCGCTCGTCGATCTCATGCTGGGCCCCGAGCAGTTCATGGCCCATCTCCTCGTACTTGAGCTCGAGGCGCTTCCGCCGGCGAAGCAGATCGATGGCGCGATGTTTCGCGGTGCCCATGAGCCAGGCGCCCGGCTTCTCGGGGATGCCCGAGTCGGGCCACTGCTCCAGGGCGGCGACCAACGCGTCCTGCGCGAGCTCCTCGGCGAGACCGACGTCACGCACGATCCGCGCGAGCCCAGCGATCAGCCTGGCGGACTCGATTCTCCAGACCGCATCGATGGCGCGATCGATCTCAGAGGTCACTTGGTCATCGACTGCGCCCGTAACCGCTCCTCTTGCTCCCTGAGCTGCGGGGTGAACTCATCACCGAAGTCGTCCGCCTCGAACACCTGGCGAATCTCGACCTCACCCTCGTCTCCGGTCGGATTCGGGATGCGCTTGACCCATTCGATCGCCTCCTCCTTGGACTTCACCTGCCACAGCCAGAAGCCGGCGATCAGCTCTTTCGTCTCGGCGAACGGCCCGTCGATCACGGTCCGCTTCGCGCCGGAGAACTTCACGCGCGCGCCTTTCGAGCTCGCCTGCAGCCCTTCGGCCGCGAGCAGCACGCCGGCTTTGACCAGCTCCTCGTTGAACTTGCCCATCTCGGTGAAGAGTTGCTCGTTTGGGAGAACGCCCGCCTCGGAGTCTTCGGTTGCTTTGACCAGAATCATGAATCGCATCGTTGCCTCCTTAGAATCTCCGTCGTTGCTTCTATATAGACGTCGAACGAGGACCAGCCGAATCGACAGGCTACACGGTCAGGGCGCAGGGTAGGAGAACTGCGACGCGATCCATTCGCCGGTGTAGTAGTCGACGGCGACCCACTCGGTCGTCGAGTCGCAGGCCCTGCTTGTGCCCTCGCACAGGAGATGCCACCGGCCGTTAAAGGTGACCACCCAGCTCCACGGGTGCGGCGGAAGATCAAAGCCCGTGTGGAAATCTTGCCGAAGCTCCGCTGAGCGGATGCTCGTTGACCCCGGATCGACGTGGGCCCTCGCGACGTTGATCGCATTTGATTGCGTCACGCCGCCATGCGGGCCGCGAGGCCACAGCTGAAACCCAACGAAACCAACCAGCACGGCCACAACGATGATGCCGGCCGCGACGGTACGCCGCGTCATTCTGAAGGTGCCGGCCACGTCGCAGGATCGCTGAGCACGGTTTCGGCGGCCGCGGCTTGCACCTTCGCCGCCTCGTCAGCCGAAAGGCTCGAATGGTAGCTAGCGCCTTTAGGACTCTCACGGAAGATGGTGGCGTAGAAGACACAGGCCGCGAGGTAGGTGCCCGCGGCCGTCGGGTGGCTGCCGTCGTCCTGCCACAGGGCGGCCGGCGCTTCCTCAGCGAGCAGCGCTGACCAGGCGTAGCCGACGGGAGCCACCGCCGCTCGTTGTTCGCCCGCGATCGCCAGGTATCCGTCGTCGATCGCCGACTGCATGCTGGCATAGTTCGGCATCCCGTTCTCCGGCCAGCCGTCGCGGCGTGCCCAGGTGAGGTAGAAGAGCGGTCGGGCACCCTGGTTGCGGATCGCGCCGACGAGCCGGCGAGCCGCCGGGTACATCTGGGCCTGGCGGAATTGGTCGACCGAAGGGATCTGACTCTGCTCCTGGAGGACGACGATGTCCCATTTCGCCGAGGCGAGTTTCGACGCCGTGGCCGGGGAGCCAGCGTGGTCCGCCAGCGTCCAGCCGTCGCCGGCGGCGGTCCCGACCTGGACGCGGTGGCCACCCGAACGAGCCAGGCTCGCGAACACGCTCGGCAGGTCGTTGACCGTCGTATAGCTGTTGCCCACGAACAGGACACGGGTGCATGCCGGCGACTGACCGGGGTCCGGGCAGCCGCTGTTGAGCTGCAGGGTCAGCAAGCCAAGCCCGACCGCGGCGGTCAGGCCCGCCGAGGCAATGATCCATTTCGTCCGGGACCAGCTCACGCCGCCATGATGCGCCCGCCGTGCCTGCGGAAGGTAGTCTTAACCACCTTGTCATGAACGATCCAAAACCGGCACCGAGCCGCGTCAACCTGCGCAAGCAGATGCACGAGATCACGCGTTTGCGGAAGGAGATGAGCGCCAAGACCCCGGACCAACGGCGGACGACCACCCGGGCGGTTGCTCGGATCCTGGACGATGTTCACCTGGAAGGGCGGATGGGGAAGTTTGTCGTCGAATCCGACGAGCCGGCGGCGCGCGGCGGTACCGAGAAGGGCCCCTCGCCGCTGCAATACCTGATGATGGGCACGGCCTTTTGACTGCTCACTCAGCTGGCGCGGTTCGCGCCACTCTACGAGGTCTCGATCGAGGACGCGTCGGCCGACGTGCGGGCAACCTTTCGCAACACGGAGAAGTACGACGTCGACGACGCCCCGGCGTACTTCGAAGACGTGACGATCGAGCTCTCGGTGGTCAGCGCCGCACCGAGCGCCAATGTTCGAAAACTGGTCACCCATGCGGAGCGCGCCTGCCATGCCGCGCAATCGCTTCGCCACGCGGTCCCGGTTCGCCTGGTCGCGACGCTCAACCAGCAGCCGCTCCCGTAGGTCGCTGATGGCCAGGGGATTTAGCGATCGACTGCAGGCGGGCGAGATCCTGGTCGCGGATGGGGCCACCGCCACTAACTATCAGCAGATGGGGATGGGGATCGGTGTGGCGCCCGAAGAGTGGGTGTTCGAGCAGCCGGACCGAGTGCGAGCCCTTCACACCGCGTTCGTTACCGCGGGCGCGGACATCATCCTGACCGACACGTTTGGCGGGACGTCGCCGCGCTTGCGGGAGTCTCGATATTCGGACCGCAGCCAGGAGCTGAATCGACGCGCCGCCGGCCTGGCGCGCGAGGCAGCGGCGCCGAGTGGCGTGCTCGTGGCCGGGTCGATGGGGCCGACCGGGATCCTGATGGAGCCATTTGGCGAGCTCACGCCGGCCGCGGCAGCCGACGCCTACCGCGAGCAGGCCGCCGCCCTCGACGATGGCGGCGTCGACCTTCTCCTGCTGGAAACGTTCTTTGCGCTGGACGAAGCCCTGGCCGCCATCGATGGGGTCCGACGGGCCAGCGCGTTGCCGCTGGTGGTCTCCTTCAGTTTCGACCAGGGCACTCGCACGATGATGGGGCTGAGCCCAACGAAGATGGTCGAGGCCATCCTCCCCCTCGGCGTGGCCGCCATCGGCGCCAACTGCGGCCGCTCGCTCGCCGACATGGAGCGCGTGGTATCCGAGCTCGCGGCCCTGAACGCGGGGATCCCATTGTGGATCAAGCCGAACGCCGGACTGCCCCGGATGGTTGGCGACGTGGCGCGCTATGACACTGGGCCGGCCGAGATGGCCGAGTACGCGTCGCGGTTCATCGAGGCCGGGGCGCAGGTCGTTGGCGGTTGCTGTGGGAGCACGCCCGAACATATCCAGGCGATCGCCGGCGTCACCAGGTCGATCGATACCCGGCGCCGCAGTCTCGGTGTATGATCGCCGCGGCGTAGGAGGACGCCTCCCTCGACGCTGAGGCACTGGGATGGCTGAAGCAGGCCTACGAGGAAAACGGGTGACCTGACAGGAGCGCTAGGATCCCGGCGCGACGGCCTCCATCAGCAGGATCACGCTCCGGCCCCCGTCAAGCCCTCCCATCGCGCTGCACTGGACTTTGCAGCTGAACGTCTTGCCGCGCCGGTTGGTCGCCTGCACGGTCAACTCCTGGTATCCATCTCCGTTGCTGAGGCATTTCTTGATCGGGTTCGCCAGCTCGTTGAGGGGTAGGCCGATATCCAGTCCCAGTACGGGCTGGCCGATGGTTTCGCTGGCCTGGACCCCCCACAGATCTTCGGCCCGTTTGTTCCAGAGCTGAACCCGCAGATCCCGGTCCAGGACGGCCACGCCCAGCTGGAGGTTGGCCATGATCTGTTCCAGGAAGGCGTTGACGTGGTCCAGCTGGATACTGCGCTCCTGTAATTCGGTGTTGATCGTCTGCAACTCGGTGTTCGTCGACTCCAACTCTTCGTTCATCGTCTCGAGCTCCTCGTTGCTGGATTGGAGCTCTTCGTTGGTCGTTTCCAGCTCCTCGACGGTGGACTGCAACTCCTCGTTGGTCGTCTCCAGCTCTTCGTTCGTGGACTGCAGCTCCTCCGATGCGGTTTCCAGGGCGTGCTTCGAGTGCTCCAGCTCTCGATACACCCGGTTGTATCCGCTGACATCCGTAAACGAGATGCTGGTCCCGAGCGGTGTCCCCCTGTCGAGGAGTGGCACGACCTCCACATCGAAGTACTGAGATTCGGCGAGCGGCCCCCGCCGCTCCACATCCTGAACTTTTACCGCCCGGCGGTTGCGGTACGCCTCGTCGATCATCGAGCGCAGGTCCAGCGGCCGATAAGAGATCTCGAGATCCTGCAGCGGCCGCCCGACGTCGACGGCCACCAGGCCGAAGGCCGAACGCGCCCGCTCATTGATCGCGGTGACGAGCCCGCCTGTGTCGACCACGAGGTGGGCGATCGGCAGCGCGTCGGCCACCAACTCGCGGACGCGAGCCTGGCGCGGCAGGTGGTTGGCCGGGTCGAGGTTGCCGGCCTGGGACAGGATGACAAGGCGCTCCCGGAGACCGTCCTGCGCCACCTTGGTGAAGACCCGCTGCTTGAGGTCGACCGGGCTAAAGAGCGCCGTCCGGCTCAACAGCATCTCGGCCTTGCCCAGGAACAGGTACCCCTTGTCGGTCAGCGCGTAATGGAGACGCGCCAGGATCTTCGCCTGCGCCTCCGCCGCGAAGTACATCAAGGTGTTCCGGGAGATGAGCAAATCGATGCGCGAGATCGGTGCATCCTGCATCAGATCGTGCCGGCCAAAGATGATCGAGCGACGGAGGTCGCTGCGAAGCACGTAATGGCTCCCCTCGCCCTCGAAGTACTTCTCCCTGAGGTTGGCCGGAACCTCTTCCAGGTCCTTCTCTAAGGCCCGCCCCTGGCGAGCCTGGGTCAGCGCTTCCTCGTCGACGTCGGTGGCGTAGATCTTTGCCCGGTCCCGATACTCGGACGCACCCAGCGTTTCGCAGAGGAGCATGGCCACGCTGTATGCCTCTTCTCCGGAGGCGACGCCCGCGCTCCAGACCCGGATCGGCTCATAGCGTTCTTTGCTCGCGATGATCCTGGGCAGGATTTCGGCCTGGAGGTACTCCCAGGCCGGCGCGTCACGGAAGAAACCGGTCACATTGATGAGGATGGTGTTGAAGAGGGCGGCGAATTCATCCGGGTGAACCGGCAAATACTCGAGGTAGGCCGCGTAATCCTTGACCCCTACCTGCGCCATCCGCTTGGCCAGCCGGCGTAGCAGCGTCGTCCGCTTGTAGCCGGAAAAGTCGAAGCCGCGAGTGTCCCGAATGTACCCGAGGAGCCGCTCCAGGTCGGGGCTCTGCGGATCGTCGGTCACCGAGCCACTCCGCGCGGGACCAGCGTCATCAGGGTCACCGGGATCTGCTCCAGCGGAAGGATGAAATCGGCATGGCCCGACTTGATCGCCGCGGCCGGCATGCCCACGAACTCGGCGGAGTCCTGGTCCTGGGCGATCACCGTCCCACCCATTTTTTTAATGGCCCCGACGCCGAGCGAGCCGTCGCTGCCGGTTCCGGTGAGCACGACGGCGATCGCGCGCTCCCTGTAACTGGCCGCCACGGACTCGAAGAGGAGGTCGGCACTGGGCCGGACGAAATGGACGAGCTCGGATTGTGACAGGGAGAGGGTTCCGTCCCGATTGACCAGGAGGTGACGGTCGGGCGGCGCGATGTAGACGGTGCCCGGCCGCATCCGGGCTCCTTCGGCGGCCTGCACGACGTGGAGGCTGGTCCGCCGGCCAAGGATCTCGGCCATCAAGCTCCGATGGCGTGGATCCAGATGCTGGACCACGACAATCGCGGCTGGAAAGTCGGCAGGAAGGCCCGTCAACACCTGGCCGATGGCGGCAATGCCGCCCGCAGAGGAGGCCAGCGCGACGACGTCGAATTCGGCCCCAGGGAAGCGCTGGGCGCTCCTCGGTGCGTCGAGGTCGTCAGGCTCGGCTGACGGTGGCGTCTGCTGGACCAACTTGCCCCTCCTTGGGCCCATGCTACCCCCCTCCTGTTGCCGCGTATATAGGTGGCGCCGCCGGGGGAAGCGTAGTATCGGCCCATGGCCCGCGTCAGTCTGCCGAGTCCGTCGATCACCGAGCTCTATCTGATCCAGGGGGAGGTTCCGGACACGCACGACCTCGACGACGCGCGCCAGTGGGTCACGATCTATCGCGAGCTCGTGACCTTCGCCGAGCGGACCCTCAGTCGGCTGCGGCGGGAAGCCGACAGCAACGGTCAGAGCGACCGGTCACGGGCGAGCGACGCGGATGAGCGCTGGATGGAGGGGCACGTGCGGCGCCTGCAGTCGCGCCTCGATTTCTGGGAGCGGCGCTTGTGGGAGCTGGCCGGCCTCGATCTCGACGTTCGGCGCCGCGTACTGAGCCATGCGGGTCGGCGGCTCACGCTGACCCGTCGGGAAGCGGAGTTGCTGGCGTTCCTCGCCCGCCGGCCCGGCCAGTTCTTTTCGGCGGCGCAGCTGGTCAGCCTTGCCTGGAGCGCGCCAGAGCTTTCTGCCGAGCAACTTCGTACCTACGTCGTCCGCGTGCGACGTCACCTGGCAGCGACAGGAGTTCCGGCCCGGCTGGTCAGCGAACCGCGCCGCGGCTACGGGCTCGTGTTCACCACGTGAGCAGCTCCCTCCCGCAACGCAAGAAGGTCCTTCGACTCCGACCCCATCCCTCGGTGGCCGACGAGCCGGCGTCCCAGATGGCCATCAAGGTCCGCACCCACCTCTCGCTCTTGCAGGGATACGCAGACATCATGGAAGGCCTGTCCCCGCAGCTGAAGAAGGAGATCCTGCAAGTGATGGCTCAGAAAACCCGCGAGCTGGGTACCGCCCTTCAGCCATTCACAGAGCCAATGACAGATGTACGGCCGGCGATCGGCGACTACCGCCGCGTGCGGGAGCGGACCCGCCACCTGATGGCGGAGTATCGCCTGTTGCTGGAGAGTCTCCAGGACCGCGTGTCGAAAGCGCATGGCCATGTCAACGACGCGGGGAAACGCTGAGCTAACTCGCAAAGCGTGACCGTCGTCGAATTGCGGGTGCTGGACGGACCCAACCTCTACTTCACTCGGCCCGCCATCAAGCTGACCCTGGGCGTTACGCCCTGGCTGGCAATGCCGGAAGAGCGGGCTCAGCGACTGACCCAGCGGGCGGGCTTTACCTCGGTCGCCAGTCCGGGCGTGCCGATGAGCGACCAGCGACGGCGGTACATCGCGCGGTTCACGGTCCACCTCACCCGCGCCCTCGCTGACGCGACGGCGACGCATCTCGCGATTCGGGGCCGGCCGGGCCCCGAACCCGGGCAGGTGGTGATCGCCTTCGTCTGGCGCCGGCAGCTTGCCGCGGAAGCGTTTGCCCGCGAGCTTGCGCCGCTATTGGAGATGTGTCTCGACGGTCGGCGATCGGTGCAACGCGCGATGGCCGAGGCGGCGCATCGCCTGGACAGGGTTGAGCCCGGGCCGGCTCCAACCGTGCTCCACCCCGAAATTCCGATCATCGCCGTAACCGGAACGAACGGGAAGACCACCACGGTGCGACTGATTGCGCAGCTCGCCCGCACCGCGGGGCACACGGTCGCCTACACGACGACCGACGGAGTCTACCGAGACGACGAGCTGGTCGAGGCGGGCGATTACTCCGGATTCAGCGGGGCGGCAAAGGCGCTGGCGCAGCCGGGCATCGGTATCGCGGTGCTCGAGACGGCGCGCGGTGGGATCCTGCTGCGAGGCATCGGCACCGACCACAATGACGTGGCGGTCGTGACCAATGTGACCGAGGACCACCTCGATCAATACGGGATCCGCACCCTCGACCAGCTGGCGGAGGTCAAATCCACCATCACGCGCATCACCCGGCCGGATGGCTGGGATGTGCTCAACGCCGACGATCCGCGGGTGCTCGCCATGCGGCGGCAGGCCGCGGGTCGGCCCTGGCTCTTCTCGCTGGACGCCGATCACCCCGCGATCCGCACGACGCTGGCGGAGGGTGGCCGGGCGATCTCGGTTCTGGACGGCGCCCTGGTCGTCATGACCTCCCGCCGGCACGTGCAGCGGCTGCTCCCGGTGGTGGACGTCCCGGTGACGCTGGCCGGCATCTCCAGCAACAACCTTCGCAATGCCATGGCCGCCGCCGCCGCCGCGCTCGGCGCCGGGATCCCTGAAGCCGCCGTCGTCGAGGGGCTTCGATCCTTCGTGCTCGACCCGGAGCGCAACCCCGGCCGGGCCAATCTCTTCGAGATCGACGGCCGCGTGGTCGTCGTCGACTACGCCCACAACGAGGAGGGCATGCGCGGGTTGATCGAGATTTGCCAGGGGCTTCGGGTGCCGGCCGGCCGCGTTCTTCTCGCGTTTGGCTCGGCCGGTGACCGGACCAACGCCATCATTCACCGCCTCGGATACACGGCGGCGCGCGGACCCGACCAGGTCGCGATCGCCGAGCTGCACCGTTACCTGCGCGGCCGTGATCCAGAGGACCTGGTCCGCCGGCTGCAGGCGGGACTGACAGACGGTGGCAAGCCACAGGCTCCGGTATTCCCCACCGAGCTCGAGGCGCTCGACTGGATGCTGACAACCTCGGGAGCGAATGATGTGATCGCGATCACGGCCCTGGCGCAGCGGCCGGAAGTCTTTCAGTATCTGCGTGACCGAGGCGGGGCGTCGGTCGGGCCGAGCCGCGTCCGGGAACTCGTACAGCGCGCCCGGGGCTAAGTCCCGGGGGAAACCGGCAACGCCCGGCGCGCCTCGAGGTTCCGCCAGGTGTCGGCTGGCTTGTCGACGCACAGCAGCACGACATCGCCGGCGGTGGCTCGGCCGAGCGCGGCATCGATCGCCGGCCCTTCGTCGATGATGATTTCGGCGCTCTGCACCCGGCTCTCGCCAGCGGCCTTGATGCCCTCCATCACATGGGCGGCAATCTCGCCACGCTGCCGGCCGCGCGGATTCGCGTCTTCGCGCACGATCAGGATGTCGAAGACGCGGGCGGCGACCCGGCCGAGCTCGCGCATGTCCTCGTCCCGGCGATCGCCTGGTGTGGCGATCACCGCAATCCGGCGGCCCGGCTGCGGCCCGTTGACGCCCGGCGCCGTCAGGCGTTCCACGAAGTCGCCCGCCAGCGCGAGGCCGTGCGGATTGTGCGCGTAATCGACGATGACCTTCACGCCGTGGAGCTCGAACATGTTCAGGCGTCCGGGCGCTTCGTGGAACGAGGGATGGAAGCTGCGCAGCCCCTGCCGGATGTCGTGAAGGTGAGCGCCGGCGGCGTGAGCCGCCGCCGCCGCGGCAAGCGCGTTCTGGACGTTGGCCCGAGCCCGACCCTCGAAGGTGGCCGGGATGAGGTGCACCCAGGCGATCTGCGTGCTCCGCCGGCCCTCGCGTAGCACCATCATCTCGCCGCCGCCCGCCTGTTTCTGGATGACGAAGGCCTTGCGGCCGCGGCCCACCCAGCGATTAACGAGCTCGTTGTCGTCGCGCATCGAGAAGAGGATGACCGAACCACTGCAGTGGGTCCGCATCTCGGCGACGAGCTCGTCATCCGCGTTGAGGACGGCCGTGCCGGCGCGGGGGACAGCCTCGACGATCACCCGCTTGATCGCGGCCAGCTGCCGCAAGGAGTTGACCTCTTTCAGGCCGAGGTGGTCGCCGGTCACGTTCAGCACCACCGCGACATCGTTCGCGCTGTAGCCGAGCCCCTCGCGCAAGATGCCGCCGCGCGCGACCTCGAAGACGGCGAAATCGACGCGGGGATTCTGGAGGACCATGCGAGCAGAGCGCGGGCCGCTGGCGTCCGCCTGCTTGACCAGCCGGCCGTCGATATAGATGCCGTCCGTGGTCGTCATCCCGACCTTGTAGCCCAGACCTCTGACGATGTGGGCGATGATCCGGGCGGTGGTGGTCTTGCCGTTCGAGCCGGTGACGGCGATGATGGGAATGCGCGACGGCGTTCCCTGGGGGAAAAGCAGGTCGATGACGGCCTTCGCGACATATTGTGGCTCGCCCTCGGTGGGGTGGGTGTGCATCCGAAAGCCTGGAGCGGCATTCACCTCGACGATTGCCCCGCCCGTCTCCCGCACCGGCTGCGAGATGTCCGGCGTCAGGAAGTCGATGCCCGCCACGTCGAGGCCCACCACGCGCGCCGCCTCTTCCGCGATTTCGACGTTGTCGTGGTCCGCTTCCATGGTGCGGTCGATCGAAATGCCTCCGGTCGACATATTGGCGGTGGCCGCCAGCTTCACGAAAGCGTCCTTGGGCGGAATCTCGTCGAGGCCGAATCCCTGGCGTTTGGCCAGCTCTTCGGCGGCTTCGTCGATCTTGATCCGGGTCAACACCTTCTCGTGGCCGATGCCACGCCTCGGATCGCGGTTGGTGATGTCGACCAGCTCGCGCACCGTGTGCTCGCCGTCGCCGATGACGTGCGCCGGAACCCGCTCCGCGACCGCGACCATGTGACCGTCGATGACGAGCACGCGATAGTCGTTGCCCTTGATGAAGCTCTCCACCACGACCACCCCGCTGCGCGTCTGGCGGATCGCCCGCTCATAGCCGCGCCGGACGTCCTCCTCCGTGCGCAGGTCGAGGCTGACGCCCCGCCCATGGTTGCCGTCCAGCGGCTTCAAGACCACCGGGTAGCCGATGCGGGCGGCGACCGCGACGGCCTCGTCCGCCGACAGGACGGTATTGCCTCGCGGCACCGGCAGCCCGGCTGAGGCGAGCAAGGAAGTGGTCAGCTTCTTGTCCCCGGCGATGTCGACACCGAGCGCCGACGTGCGGGAGGTCATCGTGGCGCGGATCCGCTGCTGGTACTTGCCCTGGCCGAGCTGGACAAAGGACTGCTCGTTCAGCCGGATGAAGGGGATGTCCCGGCGGCCGGCCTCGTCAAGGATCGCCTGCGTCGACGGGCCGAAGGCTGCCTGGTCGGCCAGCAGCACCAGGCTTTCCAACTCCGCGATGAAGTCGAACGTCGGGTTGGCCTGCACCAGGTGGTTGAGCAGGCGAACCGCCAGTTTCCCTGCTGCGACGCCAACCTGCTCCTCGTTGTAGCCGTAAACAACGTTGTAGGTGCCGGGCGTGCCGGCGCGGCGCGTCTTGCCCCGCGTCGTGGTTGCGCCCGTTTCGCGCTGGAGCTCCAGCGCCACGTGCTCGGCAACGTGGCCCATCCAGGTCCCGTCGCGGAGGCGCTCGATGAAGCCGCCGGGGCGGTGGAGCGAGCAGCCGTGATCCTGCAGGCCCGGCAGCAGGTCGATGAGCGCGTCGTTGAAGGCGGGCACGGTGTTCGAGGGCCAGTGTTCGAGCGAACCGAGGTCGACGAGCAGGCGGATGGCCGGGTCGTACGACCAGTAGTTGGGGCCGCGCAACACCTGGCTTTCGAGGATCTTGAGGTCGGGACTCAGCGGCGGCTTGCTCGCGACCGGCTCGTGCTTGGCGTCCTCGTTGCGCTCGACTCGCGTTTCCGTGCGCGAATCGCTCACTCTGACGCCTTTCGGTCCTCTTGGCGCAGGCGGCGCCGCTCCGGGGGGCGGCCGTCCGCGCCTTCGGCGGCTACCTGGCGCACCATCTTGCCGATTCGGCCCTGCGCGATCTGCGCCACCCGCTCGTTCTTGGTCACGTCGAGCGGCAGCACGCGGCGTCCACGCAAGTCGAATCGATAGCCCGAGGGGAGCGAGTGGAGGCGCGCGTTCGAGACCATCATCGGTTTGTGGCCGGTTGCCTGGAACGCATCCGTGATCACATCGGAGCCGTCGACGACTGTTACCGAACCGCGGCCGATCACCTCGAGGACGTCGTTGGCATCGATGATGGCGGCGGTGTCTTCGTCCAGGCCCAGCCCGATGAGCGATGGCGATTGCGCCACCACGGCGAGCAGCCGGCCGAGCCGCGTGCGTTGCTCGAAGTGCTGGTCGACGACGACGTTGACCAGCAACCCCAGGCCGACCGAGACATGCGCCATGCGGTGCTTTGGCGTCGCACCCGAGCTGCCGAACGCCATCATGTGGGTGGCGACCGCGCTCGCGCCCGCGGATGTGCCGGCCACCACGACCCCTCGCCCGTGGGCGTCGAGAATTGCTGCGCCGAGCTTGGTCCCACCGATCACCGAGGAGAGCCGGAGTTGGTTGCCGCCGGTCATGAAGATGCCGGTGGCATCCTTGAGCGCCTCGACGGTTCGCGGATCGTTGGCCTCGTCCCGGGTTTCCGGGCGAAGCCCGGTCACGTTGACCGCGCCGACCCGGGCGAAGATGTGGCGGTAGAGATCGGTGGCCGCGTCGCCGAGCGAGGATGCGGTGCTGATCACGACGATCCGGGCTCGATCGCCGCCGGCAAGCTGGGCGAAGCGTGACAGGATGACGCGCTCGCCGAGCTTGTCCTCGGCGCCGCCGATCACCATCACCGGCCCGACCGGGCCGCCATCGCTGGTGGGCGCAAGCCGCAACGGCGCCGAGGGGTCGGTCATGTGACGTCAGTGTACTGGCGGCCGAATTGCGCCGCTTCGGAATTTTCGACGAACCCAGGGACCCAGTCGGCCTTCCCGAAGACCAACCTGAGTTTATGACTATAGTACAATCGTAGGGTACTAGTATCAGGTATAGATGACAATGATTCACACCGGCGCGTCCCCGTCGGAGCAGTCCCATCTCGGCCGGGCGCTGACACGTCCCGCAGCCGAGTTGCTCCCTCGTGTCCTCGAGGCCTTGCCTATGGGTGCCGCCGTGTTCGAAGTCGCCGACGACGAATTCAGGTTCGCGTATGGCAATCGGGGGTTCGTCCGGGTGCTCTCCCTCCATCGAGCCCCCACCAGTGGGCAACTGGTCGGCGAGATCTTCCGGCAGGCGGAGCACGACGCGATCATGGAGCTCTTCCGCCTGGTCCAGGTAAGCCGCGAACCGCAGAGCTTCTTCGCGCCTGCGGGCGGGCAGGGCCGGGCGACCAATCGGATCTGGAACATCGATGTTTACCCACTGCTAAGCGCCGGACGCGTCAGCCATGTCCTGTTGCTGGCCGAGCAGACGGAGGAGACGCTCGAGGTTCGGCAGCGCCAGCAGCTCGAAGCTGACCGGCTCCGACAGAAGGCACACGAGCTGGCCGGGCTCGAGAAGGCGAAGTCGGAGTTCCTGCGACTGGCCTCACACGAGCTCCGGGCGCCGGCCGCCATGCTTGGCGGCTACCTCTCGATGATCGAAGACGAAACGCTGGGGCCGATCCCGAACCGGTTGCGGCTCGTCCTACCGATGTTGAAAGCGAAAGCCGACCAGATCAACCTGCTCGCCAACGAGATGGTAGAAGCCGCGCGGCTCGAGGATGGTCGCCCGCAGCTCAAGCGCAAGCGCGTCGATCTCCGCGAGATCGTGCGTCGCAATGTGGCCACGGCTCAGGCGGGCGCTACGCCGCGGCATCGGGTCTGTTTCGACGACCTGGCCGGTGCGGCGGTGTGGGTGCTTGGTGACGTGATGCGGCTGGACATCATCATCGGCAACCTGCTGGAAAATGCGATCAAGTACTCGCCGGACGGGGGCGACGTCACGGCGAAACTGTCAGCGGCGGGCGACCTCGTGACCATGAGCGTCCGTGACGAGGGAATCGGGATCGCCGCCGACGACATGGACCGGCTGTTCGTCCGCTTCAGCCGGCTGGCTCCGACCGGCAACGTGCCCGGTACCGGGTTGGGCCTTTACCTCGCCAGAGAGCTGGCGCGCCTGCACAAGGGCGATATCACGGCGGTCTCGCAACCTGGTGAGGGCAGCGAGTTCATCCTGAGCCTTCCCCTTGAGCCCGCCAAGAAGTAGCTCATCGCCGTCGGACGCGGCGAGCCCAGCGCTCGAGCTCATCCCGGAGCAGCCAAGCCTAGTGGCGCTGCGCCAGGCGGCCGCCGGCTGTCGCGCGTGTGACCTTTACAAGACCGGCACCCAGACCGTCTTTGGCGAGGGGACGGAGCATGCCGAGATCATGCTCGTGGGCGAGCAGCCGGGCGATCGCGAGGATATCGAAGGCAAGCCCTTCGTCGGTCCGGCCGGGCGCGTCCTCGATGAGGCGCTCGAGGAAGCGGGCATCGATCGTCGACGCGTCTACGTCACGAACGCCGTCAAGCACTTCAAGTGGAAACCGCAGGGGAAGCGTCGCTTGCACCAGAAGCCGAACGCTGCCGAGATCAACGCCTGCCGGCCCTGGCTGGACGCCGAGATCGCCACCGTCAAGCCGCACCTGCTCGTGTTGCTTGGCGCCACTGCTGCCCAGGCGCTACTCGGCCGCGACTTCCGGGTGAGCCTGCAGCGCGGCCAGCTCATCGAGCGACCCGGTTTGCCCCCAATCATGGCGACCGTCCATCCCTCGTCGATCCTGCGCGCGCCCGACGACGAGACCCGCGAGCTCGAGATGCGCGCCTTCGTCCAGGATCTGAAGCGCATCGTGCAGCACCTGCGGCGTTAGGTCAGCGCCAGAGCAGTCGCCACAACCCGGCGCGGCCGAGCGCCCGGCCAACGATCTTGTTCTTTGCCCGGCGCGCGATCCGACGGGGATCGCCCGAGGCGAGCGTCGAGACGTCGTTCGCCAGTCGCGCCGCCGCATACATCTGGGAGACGAGCCCGCGACGCCTCACTCGAAGACCTGGCCGATCAGACCCGTTGCGTCGCGCTCCAACTCCCCGCGCTCCGCCTCATGGGCCTCGATCACCTGGAGCAACTGCTGCGCCTGGG
>DATBYO010000026.1:0-4482 GCA_036513655.1 Candidatus Dormiibacterota bacterium
GACGACCACCGCGGTAAATCTGGGATGCGCACTCGCTGAGCTCGGGAAGCGCGTCCTCCTCATCGACCTCGATCCCCAAGGCCACCTGACCATCAACATGGGCTTCAAGCAGCCCGACCAGATCGAGCTCACCCTCTACCACCTGCTCCTCGATCCGCAGGTCACGCTCGGCCACGTGGTGAAGCACAGCAACCTGGGCGTCGACTTCATCCCGTCGAACATCGAGCTCTCGGGCGCCGAGATCCAGCTGGTCTCAGAGATGGGCCGCGAGACGTTCCTCAAGGAAAAGCTTGCGCCCGGCCAGGACGAGTACGACTTCATGGTGATCGATTGCCCGCCCTCCCTCGGACTCCTCTGCGTCAATGCGCTGGTCGCCTCCACCGAGGTGATCATCCCGCTGCAGTGCGAGTACTTCGGCATGAAGGGCATGCAGCTGCTGCACAACACCATCGAGCGCGTGCGGGCCAAGCTCAACCCGAACCTTCGAATCAGCGGCATCCTCGCCACCATCCACAAGTCGAGGACGCTCCACTCGCAGGAAGTGCTCGAGTTGGTCCGCGAGCGTTACGGCGATGTGGTCTTCGATGTCGTCATCAAGGACAGCATCCGGTTCGCGGAGACGCCGCTCGCCGGCATGTCCATCCTCCAGTACGCGGGGAGCTCTGAAGGCGCGAATGCATATCGGGCGCTCGCCAAGGCCGTCATCAAGCGGGCGCCGGCTGCGCCGGTGGAGACCAAGCAGCCCGTTGCCTCTCGTGTTTAAGCGAGTTTCGCTGGAGGGGTCAGCGGAGCTCTTTCGGGAAACGTCAAGTACACCCGAGGTCCTCGCTGAGACCGATCCGGAGCCGGTTCAGGCGCCGATCCATCATCTGCCGCTCCAGCGGCAGGTCTATGGCGAAACGGTTTCGTACTACGAGTACCGGCTGACTGAGGCCCAGGTCCAGTCCCTGATCGACGCCGTGCAGAAGATCAAGTACCCGCACAACCTGAAGAACACGACGAAGCTTGGCATGGAGGAATTCGAGCGCCTCGAGGCGCTGCGCCAGGTTCTCCTCGACGGCCTGCGGTAACCAACTAAAAGCGGTCGCGCCCCGAAACGTGACCCTGAACGACACCAGCGCCGTTCAGGGCGGCGTGGACCAGCATGGCCGCCACCGGCCAGCGCCGCCGTTGCGCCGCGAGTCCCATCCAGAAGGCAAACAGCCCGAGCCCACGCCGCCAGCGGCCGTCGATCACGACGTGCTTGGCCGCAAAGAGGGCCGCCGTGGCCGCCGGACCGAGCTCGGGTTCGACGATCGCACCCCAGGTGAGTTCCTCGGTGACCGCCACGACCTCGAGCGCTGCCAGCTCAAGGGCGAGATTCTGCGGTGGGCGCGCGAACCCGCGGTCGCTCAGCAAGCGGCGGCCCAGCGGGTAGCCGATCGTCGCCAGCACCAGGCCGGGTAACGAGAGGCCGCGCGACCTCGGCGCGAGGCGAGCACCCGAGAAAAGTGCGAGACCACCAAGCACGCCGTACGCGAGAAGCCATGCCTGCGATCGTCCCCGCGGCGGCCGGCGCGCCAACCACTCAGCGCCGGTGATAAGGCCGGCCCATCCAATCCCGTATCCGATCGCCCGGGCGCGGCGGGTCACTCGCCGGGCGGACGCCGCGGTGGCTGGGTGCTGGCCGGTGGAACGAAAGCGCCGAGGCGGCCCATCATCGAGTCGACGCCATTGCCCCACAGCGGACCGCCGCTGACGTATCGATAGGTGGCCAGCCAGCCTCCCTTGGTCTTGCCGCCCGAGGCCGCCCAGCTCCAGAACGTCCGATGGACCGGCAGATGCGCGAAGCGGTAGGCGGCGTTTTCGTCCTCCCACCACGACGTGATGCCAAGGGTCAGCGGAAACGCGTACCAGATGCGATGCGCGATGTAGCCACGCGCAGCCGTCATCTCTTTTCGCAGTGCGGGCCAATGGCGAACCACCCACCAGAGCGAGGCCGGACCCTGGAACTGGTTGGCGCCGTCGATCATCACGAATCCTTCTGATTTAGCCACGCAGACGCCACCATAACGCCGCCAGTCCACCGATCTGCCGCACCCGCGCCCCAGCCCGCTGCGGCGCCGGGCGAACCAGGTCGTAGAGGTCAACCCGCATTCGCCTCCGCACACGCCGACCGGTCAGCAGGCGAAGCGTATAGGGCACGATCAACGCGCCCAGCAGGTTGGAGGTCATGGCAAGCTGCGGGAAGCCGCGGTCCGGGTCGTCCCGTCGCTTAAGCAGCTCCGCAAAGATCTCGCGCGGCACGGCCAGTGGCGGGATCAAGGCACGAAGTACTTGTTCCGGCCGATCAGTCCGGGTCACTTTTCCGGCCAGGGGCTTCCGCTCACGACGATAATCGAACATCTCGAGCCACTGCGTCGGCCCGATATCGTAGGCGGTCAGCACCATCAGCCGCTTGTCGCACGCCGACCGGTGCAGTGCCAACTTCGCCTCGAGGCCAGCGACGGTGGTGACGTCAACCGCATCGATGACGAAGTCGTCGGGCTGGAGCAGCGACCCGATCACGTCCGGTTCCACGCCACGCGCATGGACATCGACCGTCGCAAACGGGTTGACACCCAGGATACGGGCCTTGGCGGCCTCAGCTTTGTTGCGCCCGACGTCGGCGAGCGTCGCATCCTGCCGGTTGAGGTTGCTGACGTCATACTGTCCCGGGTCGAAGAGCACGAATCGCTCTGCGCCCGACCGCAGCAGCGGCATCACGCAGGCGCCGCCGGTCGAGCCGCAGCCCGCAATCACGAATCGGGTGGCGCGGAGCCGGGCCTGCTCCAGGTCGGAAATCAGTCCACGGTTACGCGAGGTCAACTCGGCGTAGAAGGGCTCGTGCGCTTGCGCGATCATCGCGAGATACCCGCGAGTGCCGGCGCACCGTAGAGGGTGGAGGTCGAGGTTTCGAAGAGCCGCTGTCGCTGCCGCCAGAAGTCTTCGAAGTGCTCGCGTGTGGTGGCGAGCAAGCGCAAGGGGGTCGCTGCCTCGATCGTCGCCAGTGAGCCCATGATCTCTTCCTGCGGAACAAACGCGACATCCGAGCCAAGCCCGGCAAGGTGGGACAAGCCCGTGGCCGAGTAGGTGAGCGCCTGGGCATAGCCCTCGATGATCCAGCTGATCCGGTCGCGCGGCAGCTGCTCGCCGGGTCCAAGGCCGACCGCCTTCCAGGGGATGCGCCCGCGCTGCGCGGCGTTCCATAGCGCGATCGATGCCGCCTTCGAGGATGGGCTGGTGAGCGATTCCGTAGGATACGCACTCTCTTCGGTCAGGGGTAGCGGCAGCTTGAGGCTGGACTCCTTGACGCTGATGAACTGCCGGAGCGCGAGCAGGCGCAGGGAGGCCTCGAGATCCTCACACGAAAGCGCGAGGCTGATGTCGGCCCACCGGATGTAGGTCGCGTAGTCGACGTCGGCAACCGAGCCGATGAATGGGGCCGTCTCATGATCTCGATAGCGGGGGGCGAGCAAACTCCCGAGGGGCAGCTCCACCCGGTGGGCGGGGAAGGTGGCGACCGGTACGTAGAAAAAACGCACATTCCGTAGTGCCACCTCCGGGTCGAGGTCACCGATGACCAGGCGCATACCGTGATAACTCGGATGTCGCGCCAGGCGAGCCACTCCGAGCGCGATCTCGAGCGGCGCCCGCATCGTGATCGCGTCCGCGCTCCGGCGCTGGTCCTTCACGAAGCGGGCAAGTTCCCAGCAGCTGGATGCCGCGATTTCGTCGACGCCGGTGATCCGGCCCTGCCAGCGCCGCCCATGGATCTCCTCACTGGGAAAGAGCGGCCGTTCGCCGTCGCGGAAGGTCCACTCGGAATCTGGACCTAGACCCGCCGGCTGTTTGAGCGTCAGGTAACAGAGAATCTGGCCCTCGTCATCCAGTGCCATCGCATGGAGGTCACGATCGTGGACCTGCTCGCGAGGCTCCCCGGCCATGCCGCGCTGGGCCACGGCCTCGGCATCGTAAAAGCCGGTCAACAGGTACTGTCCGAGCCGCCACGCGAGGAGGGCGTTCAACGCAGCGTCGGGCATCGCCACCGTCGGCAGCACGACCAGCCGGACCCCGTGCCGAGTTGGCCGGCTGAGCAGCGCGCCGGGCGCGTTGAGCAGCGGCGTGAAGTCGTAGGCGCCCGCGGCGAAGGCGCGGGCGGCTAGATCCTCGCTGGTAGCGCTTGGCATGGCCGTCCAGACCATAACGTCGCCCGAGTCGAGATGGTGTCGGCTGCGCTACTCCACGGCTTGCGGCAGCCGATCTTCCTCGGCGCGCTGCGACGTCGCCACATCCCAACGACGGGCCAGCTGTTGCGCCCGATAAAGAGTCGCATAGAGACCAGGCGCGTCGGCCAGCTCATCGTGGCGGCCCCGCTGCACCACGCGCCCGTTGTCCAGGACCACGATCTCGCTCGCCTGGCGGATGGTCGAGAGTCGGTGGGCGATGACCAGCACGGTCCGC
>DATBYO010000027.1:0-3710 GCA_036513655.1 Candidatus Dormiibacterota bacterium
GACCCCGCTCCTGGACGGATCGACAGTGACGTCGTCCTGACGACGGCCGACGGGGCGAGCACCGCGAATGGGCATTGCACGTTCTACATGAGCACCCACACCGGCTTGTGCACCTACCAAAAAGGGACGCATGCGCTGAAAGGCTTCAAGGCGGTTTGGGTTGTTGGGCCGCTCGCGCCATTCGTGCCGGGCCATTTCTCCGTCATCGGCAAGTACACCATCGGCGAGCACGACGACTGACTGGCAACGGGCTCAGGACTCCGAAACCCTCCCCAGCACGGGGAGGGTTTGTTGTCTGGGCCGGACGATGCCCCTACGACGTCGCCCTCACACGCCAGGCGCGGAGGCACCTGGCCCGCATGACGGCCCAGCGAGACGATGCCAACGAGCGCGAGAGTCAAGACATGCTGTCCGCACTGGGGGTGGTGTCAACGCCAACCGTCCCGGCGACGGTCCCGACTTGACTTCAACGGGGTCGACGGGCATAGTCGTCAGACCAGCGGGGGAGCGGGGAGGGGTCGGATGAGTACGAGGCGAGGGAGCGCGACGGCCGAGCGCTCGCGGCGGGCGACGGTGCCGCCGCGCTCGGTGTGGGACGACCTCGCCGATCGGACCAGCCTGGCCAACTATCGACCGAAAGTCCGGGCGGACCTGATCTGGGTGCGACTGACGACTCGGAATGGCGAGCCTTATGTCATGGTCTACCGCCCGGGGAGCGAATTCCTTCGACTCAGCGATGTGGACGCCGACCTGGCCGAGCGGATGGACGGAAGCCGTCCGGTCTCCGAGCTGGTCGTCGCGTACTTCGAACGCACCGGCACGATGGACTTCGAGGCGGTTGCGGAACTCGTCATGGACCTTCGCGCGTACGACTTCCTCACCGATCCACCGCAGGATGTCTATGACGAACTCGAATCGGTGCTTCATCCCGTGAAGGAGCGGCGGCTCCGCTTCGGGCGCGGCAGCATGCTGGACCTCCAGTTCCCCCTGAAGGGGATCGATGGATTCGTCACGTGGATGCACGATCACGTCGGCTGGATCTTCTTCACGCGTCCGGTCGTTTACGCCAGCGTGGTCGTGACGCTCCTCGGCCTCGCCGCCTGTGTCATCGAGATTGTTCGCGGCCATGATCCGCTCGCGCCGCTGGCCGGTTCGCATGTCTGGGGGATCCTGGCCCTTGTCGTCGCCTACCTGCTCGTCACGTTCGTCCACGAGAGCGCCCACGCGGTGACCTGTAAACACTTTGGCGGCCACATCCCGGAAGGCGGCTACAACTTCTATTACCTGATGCCGACGTGGTATGTGGACGTTACCGACGGCTGGCTCCAGCCATGGAAACGGCGGATCGCGATCAGCTGGGCCGGGCCGTATTCGGGCTTCATCCTCGCCGGCTGCTGCTGCCTCGTCGTTTTGGTGCTGCCGGGCGGCTTCCTCGCCACCCTGCTCTTCAAGATCGCGATCGTCTCCTATATCGACGACGCCTTCAACCTGATGCCACTGTTGAAGCTGGACGGGTATTACATCCTGGCCGACTGGCTGGAGATGCCGAAGCTGCGCGAACGCGCGCTGGCCTTCATCGCCGGGCCGCTCTGGCGGGTCCTGTTCGTGGACCGGGAAAAGCTCACCCGCCGGGAGCTGCTCTATACGGTCTTCGGGGCCCTGGCCGCCTTGTACTCATTCGCCTCCATTTTTCTTGCGCTGGCATGGTGGGGCCGCCGCTTGCGGCCGCTGGTCGAGCCGCTCTGGCGGACGCCCGGGCTGCTCGCCAAGATTTTCGCGACGCTCGTGGTGGCGGCGATCGCCGTTCCGTTGGCGATCGGGTTGGGGCGCCGGGCCTGGCACTATCAGCGGAGTATTCGCAACGTCCCCCAGAAGGCCAAGGAGGCGGTCGAGGCGATGCGAATTCGCGATCGGCTGAGTTTGTTGCAGAACGTCGCCTTTCTCGAAGGCATGCCCGAGGCCGTCGCCGATCGTCTGGCCCGCGCCGCGCGCGTCCGGACGGTCCGCTCAGGGGCGCAGGTCATCCGCCAGGGCGACCGTGGCGACGAGTTCTTCGTCATCGCCGACGGCCGAGCCTCGATCCTGGTGCGCAGTCGCGGCGAAGACCAGCTCGTCGGGCATTACACAACCGGCGACTTCTTCGGCGAACGGGCGCTGCTCGGGGGAGGCGTTCGGGCGGCAACGATCCTCGCCGATACGCCACTCAAGCTGCTCGTCTTCAGCCGGGACCTGTTCTGGACGGAGCTGGCCGGTCCGATCGGCTGGCAGGCCCGCGTGCGTCAAGCGCTCGAGGAACGCCAGCGCCTTCAGGCCGTGCCACTTTTCAAGGGGCTCGGCGAGCGTCAGCTGGACGTCCTTGCGGTCAAGCTGGAGACGCGGCCCTTCGCCCCGGGCGAGGTGCTGGTCCGTCAGGGCGACGACGGCGATTCCTTCTACGTGGTGCGCGAGGGCCAGGTGAACGTGACCCGGCAGGACGGCCGCACCCGGCGCAAGCTGGCGTCGCTGAAGGCTGGGGACTACTTTGGCGAGATGGCCCTCCTCTACAACCAGCCTCGGATGGCCACCGTCGCCGGTAACGACACCGGATCCGTCTGGCGCCTTGGTCGCCAGGATTTCCGCGATCTCATCGGCCGGTATCTCGACCTCGAAGGCCCGATCGCCCGCAAGGCCCGATCGCGCCGGCTTGCTCCCTCGCGAGGACGGCGCTGATGCAATGCTGGATCTGCGCGTCGCCGGCGAGCGGAGTCTGCCGCTTCTGCGGCCGCGCGGTCTGCCGAGACGACGCGAAGAATCACGTCTTCGTGCTCGAGGTCTACCCGGCGGACGGCAAGCTGTACGGCCTCGCGGTCGAGGACGCGCTCTACTGCGGGGTCTGCAAGCCGAAGGCGGAACCGGTCAAGATGGATTTCCTCGAAGCGCCCGACAGCGGGCCCCCGAAGAAAGTGACGAAAAGCACACCAACCGAGTGATCAACGACATGGTCAGTGGCAAGCGTCCAGCAGAGAGTAGCGAGCAGAGAACCCGACAGTGAGGAGGTGAAGTCATGGCCGAGAAGAAGAAGGCGAAGCCCGCGGCGAAGGCAAGCGAGAAGCGCGAGACCGACCGCCGAGTTAGCCGAAAGCTCAGCAGGGGCAAGGTTAGCTAACGCCGACCGTACCGGAAGGTCGACGCAAAGTCGACCCAAGCGCGCTTGGGGCAGCCGACAGGCTGCCCTTTTCTTTTGGTCGCAAAGCCACCATGATGTCGCCCATGGACCCGATCCCGGTCCTGCGCCGCACGGCGTTGTTCGGAGGCGTGCCGGCTGATCAGCTCGAGCCGCTGATCCCGGCCATCCGCTCGCGCTCATACTCGCGGGGCAGCTACCTCTTCCATGAGGGCGATCCGGGCACAACCTTCTATGTGATGCACACCGGCCAGGTGAAGATCGCCCGCCTCGGGCGGCAGGGGGAGGAGGCCGTCTTCGCCATCCTGCTGCCGGGCGATACCTTCGGCGAGCTGGCGCTCTTCGAGGACAACGCAACCCGGACGGCGGACGCCCAGGCGATGGAGCTGACGGAGTGCCTGACGCTCGAACGGCAAGCGTTCGTCACCTTCATCGACCAGCATTCGGAGCTGACCCGGCACGTCATCCGGGTGCTGAGCGGCTATATCCGCGGCATGGACGAGAGTTTCTCGGAGGCCGCCTTCCTCGACATCCCCGGGCGGGTCGC